>NZ_JAMSHN010000009.1:0-382 GCF_040147015.1 Halomonas sp. SCS19 | reverse complement strand
GCCCTGGCTCGGATTTCGCAGGGTGGCGTCGGTGACACTGGCACCGTCCGCGCCCTGGGTGTCGTTGGCCAGGACGTTGTAGGCGACAGACTGGTCTTCACCGGTCGTGGTGGAGTCATCATCTGCATCCGGCGCGGTATCCAGGATCTGGATGTCCAGGCTATTGCTGGCGATGTCACCTTCGTGGTCGGTGACCACGATCGCGAAGCTGTCGACGATGTTGTCGTCAGCCGCGTTGTGGGTCGCCGCACCGCCGGTCTCGGTGTAGCTGTAGCTGAAGGTGCCGCTGTCGGCATCGAAGCCGGTGATGATCAGGCTGCCCTGGCCCGCGTCATTGGGGATGGTCACCGGGGTGGTAAAGTCCGCCCCGACCAGCTCCACA
>NZ_JAMSHN010000008.1:0-404 GCF_040147015.1 Halomonas sp. SCS19 | reverse complement strand
CTGCCGGTGCCCTGGCTGGTGTGGTCCTGGGTGCTGCCATCCAGGGTGTAGCTCCAGCTGTACTCGCCGTCAGAGACACTGACGCTCAGGGTGCCGTAGTCGCCTTCGACCGTGCCGCCGCCCGTCACGTTCTGGCCGTTGATCACCAGCGAGGCCAGGCTATCGCCACCGGTGGTGATCGGCAGACTGCCATTGGTGCTCTGGCTATCGTCGCCCGCCGCGCTGCCGCCCGGCAGTCCGGCTTCGCTGACGCTGAACTGACCACCTTCGGCATCGGGCGAATCGTCCGGCACGCTGACGGTGGGCGTGGAGTCCGCCGCCACGGTGACGGTGAACACCGCGTCGCTGGTGTCGCCATCGGCATCGCGAATGGTGTAGTCGATGACCGCATCGCCCTCGAAGCC
>NZ_JAMSHN010000007.1:0-470 GCF_040147015.1 Halomonas sp. SCS19 | reverse complement strand
GGCGGTACCGACAGCGGAGCGAGTGCCGGTGATGCGGCTGATACTCTGGGCGCCGATACCACCACCGTGACCGCCGTCAGCAGTAACAACGCCAGTGGCAACAGTGCCAGCACGGTCGACGGCAATCTGGTCATCGAGGGTCAGTACGGCACTCTGACCATCGCCTCGGACGGCAGCTACAGCTACGCGCTGGATAACACCAACCCGACGGTGCAGGGCCTGGACGGTGACGAAAAGGCCACCGAGGTCTTCACCTACACCCTGACCGATAGCGACAACGACGTCAGCAGCACCACCCTGACGCTGACCATCCAGGGTCAGGAAGATGATGCGCCGACCGTGACGGTCGAGGACAGCGATGCCGACGTCAGTGGTGCCGACAACAGCGTGACAGAAGCCAGTGGCGAGACCGTCACCGGCAGCTTCACGGTGGGCGGCAGTGCCGGCCTTGCCAGCGTCACCATTGCGGG
>NZ_JAMSHN010000006.1:0-577 GCF_040147015.1 Halomonas sp. SCS19 | reverse complement strand
CACGTTCGCCAGCGTTGATGGCGTGGCCAGCGTGCAGGTGGGCAACCAGTCGCTGACCCTGGCCCAGCTGCAGGGGCTGTCCGCCGATAGCCCGGTGGTGGTCGATACCGAATACGGCAGCCTTAGCCTGACCGGCTTTACACCGGCAGATAGTGCCAACCCGGCCGCCGGCGGCACCGTGAGCTACAGCTACACCCTGGACACCCGCGTCGACAATGACAGCCAGGCTGACGCCACGGATGCCGGCTTCACCGAGACGGTGGCCCTGGTGGTCACCGACGATGACGGCAGTGCGGCCAACGGCAGCCTCAGCATCGCGATCGCCGACGATAGCCCGTCCGCGAGTAACGACAGCGACACCATTGCCGAGGAGACCGCGTCGGTCACCGGCAATGTGCTGGGCAACGATACCACCGGCGCCGACACCACCGATGCCGATCCGGCAAGCGTAGCACTGGACGCACCGACGGGCGCAGGCAATTACGGCACCCTGACGCTCAACAGCGACGGCAGCTACACCTACCAGCTCGACAACGACGATCCGCGGGTGCAGGCGCTCAGTGGCAAGGAAACCCTG
>NZ_JAMSHN010000005.1:0-1644 GCF_040147015.1 Halomonas sp. SCS19 | reverse complement strand
GCCAACGACACCACCGGCGCCGACACCACTGATGCCGATCCGGCCAGCGTAGCGCTGGACGCGCCGACAGGCGCCGGCCATTACGGCACGCTGACGCTCAACAGCGACGGCAGTTACACCTACCAGCTCGACAACGACGATCCGCGGGTGCAGGCACTCAGCGGCAAGGAAACCCTCACCGAGACCTTTGCCTACACCCTGACCGACGCCGATGGGGACACCTCACCGGCGACGCTGACCATCACCGTGACCGGCACCGACGACGGCGTCAGCCTCTCGGGCCTGGCGAGCGAAGGCAGCGACGTTTCTGTCAGCGAAGCGAATCTTGCTGGTGGCAGCGATGCCGACAGCAGCGCACTGACCCAGCCTGGCAGTTTCACCTTTACCAGCGCCGATGGCGTGGCCAGCGTACAGGTGGGCAACCAGTCGTTGACCCTGGCCCAGCTGCAGGGGCTGTCCGCCGATAGCCCGGTGGTGGTCGATACCGAATACGGCAGCCTTAGCCTGACCGGCTTTACACCGGCAGATAGTGCCAACCCGGCCACCGGCGGCAGCGTGAGCTACAGCTACACCCTGGACACCCGCGTCGACAACGACAGTCAGGCAGGTGCCACGAATGCCGGCTTCACCGAAACGGTGGGCCTGGTGGTCACCGACGATGACGGCAGTGCGGCCAACGGCAGCCTCAGCATCGCGATCGCTGATGATAGCCCGTCCGCGAGTAATGACAGCGACACCATTGCGGAGGAGACCGCGTCGATCACCGGCAATGTGCTGTCCAACGATACCACCGGCGCCGACACCACTGATGCCGATCCGGCCAGCGTAGCGCTGGACGCGCCGACAGGCGCCGGCCATTACGGCACGCTGACGCTCAACAGCGACGGCAGCTACACCTACCAGCTCGACAACGACGATCCGCGGGTTCAGGCACTCAGCGGCAAGGAAACCCTCACCGAGACCTTTGCCTACACTCTGACCGACGCCGACGGGGACACCTCACCGGCGACGCTGACCATCACCGTGACCGGCACCGACGACGGCGTCAGCCTCTCTGGCCTGGCGAGCGAAGGCAGCGACGTTTCGGTCAGCGAAGCGAATCTTGTTGGCGGCAGCGATGCCGACAGCGGCGAACTGACCCAGCTTGGCAGCTTTACCTTCGCCAGCGCCGATGGCGTGGCCAGCGTGCAGGTAGGTAATCAGTCGCTGACCCTGGCCCAGCTGCAGGGCCTGTCCGCCGATAGCCCGGTGGTGGTCGATACCGAATACGGCAGCCTTAGCCTGACTGGCTTTACACCGTCGGATAGTGCCAACCCGGCCGCCGGCGGCACCGTGAGCTACAGCTACACGCTGGACACCCGCGTCGACAATGACAGCCAGGCTGACGCCACGGATGCCGGCTTCACCGAGACGGTGGCCCTGGTGGTCACCGACGATGACGGCAGTGCGGCCAACGGCAGCCTCAGCATCGCCATCGCCGACGATAGCCCGTCAGCGAGTAACGACAGCGACACCATTGCCGAGGAGACCGCTTCCGTTTCCGGCAATGTGCTGTCCAACGACACCACCGGCGCCGACACCACTGATGCCGATCCGGCCAGCGTTGCACTGGACGCCCCGACGGGCGCCGGCCAGTACGGCACC
>NZ_JAMSHN010000004.1:0-12899 GCF_040147015.1 Halomonas sp. SCS19 | reverse complement strand
TAGCAGGTGTCGTGTAATACTGTCTGTCTTTCAACTGAAACCCGGACAGTACTCGCAACCAGGAGCGCTCCCGCCCGTGCCCGATAGCCCCCGACCCCCCGCCCTGACAGCCTCGCCAGCCACTGAAACCCGGACAGTGCGCAGCCGCGCCGCCAACGACGCCACCCGCGGCCGTCAGCATCTGACCCGCGACGAGGTGCACCGGCTGATGCGCGGCGCGATTCGGCACAATCGCCATGGCCGGCGCGACGCGCTGATGCTGCGCCTGGCCTTCGAGCATGGGCTGCGGGTCTCGGAGCTGGTGGGGCTGCGCTGGTCGGCCGTCGACCTGGTGACTCACGAGCTGCGCGTCACCCGCGCCAAGGGCAGCTGGGACGGCACGCACCCGCTCCAGGGCGACACCGTGCGGGCGCTCAAGCGCTATCAGCGCGACAGCGGCCGTGCGGCGGGGTTGGTGTTCGTCAGCGAGCGCGGGACGCCGATCAGTGCCGATGGCTTCCGGCGCCTGCTGCATCGCCTCAGCCAGCGGGTGCTGGGCGTGAAGTGGCATCCGCACGCCCTGCGTCACGCCTGTGGCGTGCACCTGATCAACCAGGGTGTGGATCTGCGCACCGTGCAGCAGTTCCTGGGCCACGCCAACATCCAGAACACCGTGGCCTATACCGCCCTCACCGGGCGGCCGTTCGAGCGGCTGAGCTTCTAGCCATCTGGGATGGTGTCAGGAATCGCGCAGGGCGTCCCAATCGTCTTCGCCGACCGGCTCGAACGGCTCGATCAGTTCTCTGACGCTGCCGCGTAGACGTTTCAGCGGTTCGCGCTCTTCGGTCGGTGCCTGGTCTGGCTCGTGGGGTGGGGCAGGTGGTTGCATCCTGTTGCCTCTTGGGGCGTTTCAGCTCTCATCGCTGGTACAGCGACCGGGCGAGCGATCTGAGACCGTGGGGATCGCTGTCCGTTTCCTGGACGGCTTCCGGGGGATCCTGATTGCCCTGGTCTGCATTTGTGGGTGGGGGAAGTTGCTTCAGCTGGGCTACCTCTTCTCGCAGCGCTACAAGCTCTTGATGCATGGCCTGCAACGCCTGCAACATCGCCTGTTGCATGTCTTCCTGACGAGGTGTTGCAACTGGTTGCATATCGTCCGGAAGATGCTCGGGTTCACCGTAGCATCGGATGAGCTCGGCCATCTCTATGATACGAGTTCCATCTCCTCGGAAGCCGCATGACAAGCGGCCTGACTCGATATGACGATGTATCGTAGAGCGATGCTTGCCGTACAGTTTTGCCGCTTTCGGGATAGTCAGTTGCATGGGTGCCTAGTTGGTTGCAGGCCTGTCGTTGCAGATATCCTAGCCCGACTTCGCGAGAAGCGTGAAAAATCAGGCCTCAGTGGCGCTTTTGCGTTCTTCAAGAAGCCGCAGTGCGACGTCCTCGTTAGCTTCACCAGGGCGAGCGTGTGCCTCGATAACCGCCATAGGAATCCTGAAGATCGATCCTGAGGCGTTAGAGGCCTTTTCACTGCCCTTGACCTTGGTTTTCCTCTTGCAGGACTTCTGGGTGCCTTCCCGGGCTTTCTCGCCGAAGGTGAACACCAAATGGGACACTCGGCGTCCGGTCTTTCGCTGGTCCCACTTCACCCATAGCGGGCTGTGCTCGTTGATCTGTGCTGTGGCCGGTTCTATCACCCACCGTTTCAGATCCTTTATGGCCGGGTACTTACCATCTAGTTGGAACGCCTCACGAAGCCACTCGATAGGCATCTCTCGCTCGCCCGCTCCCCGCCACTGGCACAAAAGCTCATAGAGCCGCATGGCATGGGCGCTGGTCATTTTGGCCACGTCCTCGAGCGCGTAGCGCGTGAACTGCTCCGTAAGCTGTGTCAGGTATGGCAGCATGTCTTTTGTGAACCTCAGCTCGACACGACCTTCTGACTCGACGTAGGCAATGGATTGGACCCAGCTAGTCACCAGGGTCTTAGGTCTCTTTCCTTGACCATTGGGGTATTCCCGCAGCCACACCTCCCGGCGTTTCAGCCGGAGGGCTGCATCGGCTAGCTCTTTGTAGGTTGAGTGGGAGTCAGTACCTACGAGTGCGGCATAGTCGGTTACGCTGACGCTATACATCACTTCATCGGTGAGCGGCTGATCCCGGCGTACTTGGGTGATACAGCCCAGCATGATGCGCTGTTCAGCGGGAGTGAGGCGGTAAGATGCTTCAACCAGGGCATTGCTCTTGTAAACCTGGGGCTCGTTCATCCTTGGGGCTCCAGTAGGGAGTGTGTCTACAGTGTCCCTTTATAGGGAGGGTTTTATTCTCTCCCTTTTAACCCTGAATCCCTCCCCTCTACAACCCTGAATCCCTCCCCTTTTGACCCTGAATCCCTCCCCTTTTGACCCTGAATCCCTCCCCTTTTGACCCTAAAATCCAATACAAATCAGTGAATTACGCAGCCTAAAAGGGGAAAAGGGGAAAAGGACAGAAAAGAGCGCATACGCGCTCGCCTACCCTCCGGGCTCGTTCCTCGCCCTACGCCCCGCCTTCGGCGGCCTAGCTGATGTGGCGCCCTCAGCGCGCCTCTAGGGCGGCTTTCGAGCCGCTACGCGGCTGCGCCGCCCTGGGGACGGCTCCGCCGTGTCAGCTCCTACAGATCCTCAGCAAAAGGTTCGGCAGGGCGGTGGGCTATCGCCCACCCAAACCCAGATGATCGGCGCTGACGCGCCTACATCCCGCTGTCGCGGGATAGTCCTCCCGGGTACGGCGCGAGATCTAGCCGAGGGCAAGCTTAGCGCCGCCCTCGATCGCATCGAGCGGCGTATCGCCCAACGAGCGAAGCGAGGCGGTGAGCGGGTTCCGCGGTGGGGCAAGGGAGGGGAACAGCCCTCATGCCGGGGCTGAACAGGAGCAAAAGCGGAGCAATGGTGTCGGCCATCGGTGCTCGTCTCCCTAGTAGATTGATGGAGGACCAGTTTCACACGATGAACTGGACAACTCTCTTAGCCAAGCCCACCCCCACCGGGAGCTTAACACCAGGAGGCAGCGTCCTGGCCCGCGAAGCGCGATCTTAACGGTTGAGATAACGATGCCTCTGGCCTGTGGTCCTTCCTGTGGTCCCTAAATGCTAGGCCCAATGGGGGCTGCCAGTCATTATGGGGCCATGTAGGGACCACATTGCTGCCATCCTGGACACACACTAACTCTTTTATTATCAAAGAGTTAGTGTGTGTCCAGGATGGCGTATGGTGTATAAGCTGGCACTTGGTTAAGGAAACTTCTATGGCGTGACCAATACCCATCAAGTCGGCGGTGTCTGGGAGCGTTAAGGGCGTACTTATCGTCCTCAAGGCACTTGTGCCTTGAGTGGTAAGCAGATGGTTAGCAATTAGTAATATCTGGTAAACATAAAGTTGTCATATAGTAAGCGGATGGCTGGTGATTGGTAACACATGGTAAGCATAAGGTTATCATGTGGTAGTCGTATGGTTATCAATTAGTAAGCATTTGATAAGCAAAAAGTAAGTAGAGGCATCCAGCAGGATGCCTCTGGCAGCAGCGGTTGGTTGTCAGCCTATCTGGCCATCCGTTGCCGGCGTTTACGCACTCGGGCCGTGAGTCTGGACCAGTCATCGGCTTGCACCCATCGCTCGGACCAGGTCAGGAGCAGTTCCGCTCGACGCTGGTCGCTGTAGTCCTCGGGGTAGGCTGTTAGGTCATCGGCTAGGCTCAGGAGCTGCTTTTTGCCATCGCGGGCGGTCAGGCGCAAGGTGTCCCGTGAGCCTTGCGCCTGGGCATGCTGATTGGCGATCTCGGCGCTGCGGGCGAGATCCAGCGTCTTCGAGGTCGGGTCGAAGGCCGCATCCAGCAGCACGCCAAGCCATAGCTGGGCTTCACTCGGGACAATTTCACGTTTACGGGCCATGGATCACTCCTGGGTCTCTTTGACTAGGGCGTCCCTCAGGGGCTCTCTACGGCGTCCCTAGAGCAACAATTGAGGCCAATGCCTATCCGGGAGAGTCTTACGAAGATGCGGCCTGGCGCCTTCTCGAAGAAGCGAAGACAGGGCGCTGCGCCGACACGCAGGACATGTTCGAGGACTCATGAACTATGGCAACATTGGTACTGGTAATAGCAGCGGCAGTGGTACTGCAACGTGAGTTTTAAACCGGGGCGGCTCCACCCGTAAGCCTAGGACGACCGAGCGCCCCGGTTCTGCAGGAAGACGTTACTGGGCCACTGCGCGTCCCTCCATCGGCCCTATGGGCCGATCCCACCAACCCATCGAGGCTCTGCCATGAACGACATACTCCGCGGGATACTACTGACCAGTCCTTTGTGGGTCGGTGCCTTGCTCCTCCTCCCCAGCACCTTGTGTGAACTGCGAAATCACACACCCAGCCCCCCCCAAGGTTAGGATCGCCACACCTCCCCCCCTTTGACCTATTTCGACCGCTGCGCGGTCGATTCCATGGGATACCTTCCTTAAGCCCGGCGGTGCGCCATGCTTAGGTTTTCTGATCGAGTTTTGGGCAGGCAATCCTTAATGGTGGAAGCGATACACCATACGCACACTGTCGGGTGGATTTATTCGTTTGATTTTATTTATGAAAAAAGGCCTAACTCAAAGAACGTGGCTGCCATTCGTCTGACAGAGTGTCGGACAAGCTTGAAGAAAAACCGCTCAACCATGCCGGTCAAAGCACTTTTTTGTCCGACATAACGTCCGGCAAATGGCAGCCACAGCTATCATGCGTTTACGGCCCATCAGAACTCATCTTCGTTGATCAAATCGAACACACGCCGCTTGGCGTGTGTCAGGTCATTCTTCTCGAGCACATACCATTCGTGCTGTGGCTTTACGGCGTCCAGCTCTCGTCCCACCGCGCCGCGGTTTCGCTCGTAACGATAACGTTGTCCCTGAGGGGACTCCCATTCGACCACGTTGCCGTGTTGGTAGACCTGGTTGAGGTCTTTGATCCGATCGAGAGCCATGGCTTTTTCCTCGTTGAGCGAGAAGAAGCTTCAGTGTGACATATAGGCGTGAAATAGTCACGCTTATGGCGTCAAGATAAGCCGCGTAATCATGTTAAAGAATGGAATGGAAACCATGCTGGACACCACCATAGAAGTCAAAACCTCTTTTTATGACTTCAAAAAACTGGGTATCGTCTTTTTCATATTTTCGATGTATTGCGTAAGCGACCAAATCCGCAAGCTGAATAAGGCGAGTGGCTTTAGAGTCGATAAAGGCAGGGACTTCAGCCATGTTTCTTAAGTTTCCCCACTCATGTCCATCGACTTTGAATTGGGTGGCAAGAGATTGTATTGGAGCCTCTTTATGGCTTTTGTCAAAAATTATCAACCCGCGCTGAGTGTTGTTGAAATGATTATGCTCTCTAGCTAGGAAATGATCGAATCTAGTAACCAATTGCTGAAAAGTACAGTGAACAGGGTCTTCTGGAGAAATTGCCCCCTTTCTAACAACTGACGCAAAGATTCTATATCTTCGGCCATCAATTAATCTCAGAGCATCTTTT
Organism: Halomonas sp. SCS19; assembly: GCF_040147015.1. NCBI lineage: Bacteria > Pseudomonadati > Pseudomonadota > Gammaproteobacteria > Oceanospirillales > Halomonadaceae > Halomonas > Halomonas sp. SCS19. Next base: position 7,374 of record NZ_JAMSHN010000004.1, on the reverse strand, counting down.
ATGGCATCAACTCTTTTTTGTTTAGGATGCCTTCTCCAAGAGTTTTTCCCTGCAAACATAGGGGAGCCATGAAGCTCAACATCGCTGGGGGATTGCTCATTGAATCTAGATGCGATCTTATCTAGCTCTATAGAGAGCCAATGAGCAGATCTTTCGAAAACACTAACACCAGCTAGGACAAAGTGTTCTTGATCCGGACCGCCTGGGGAACCTGACTCATCTGCGTATAGAAGAAACATAGCTCGCCTTAAGTAAACAAGGTTTGAGCTATATTAGGTGTTTTTGAAGGTAGGGGGAAGGCGGCGGAAAGAGCTATCAAGCTCAGCGCACCGCAGTGAAGGCAGCCCGCCAAATTTGTTTCCTACCGCAATGCGGATTTTAGGAGGGGGAAGGCATACATGCAACACCTTTCATACGTGAAAAATCACGCCTCTGTGAGGTCTAGGGCCTGAACCTTCTTAACGAGTGGGGCTAGGCTGTAGTGGTTATGCTGATAAATGCTTCCTTCGCTTTGCTTTTTTTCTTTTGAAATCAGACCTTTGTGTTCAAGAGAATCAATGGATCTTTGAACGGTTCTCACACTCATTCCCGATGCTCCTGCGATCCTCGCTTGCCTTGGAAAGACGTATTCATCATCGGCATTGAACCAATGCTTCAGTAGGTGTAGCAGGACAGTCATTTCTGACGGCTTGATCCCAAGCTTGTGCTGACCATTGAGGAGCCTCACCGGGACAGGGGTCCAGCCTTCCTCGATCACGGTAGTTCCCCACTTTGCACGCAGGGAGCGACGGTTCTCGTCGACGGAGCTTCCTATGTCTTTGTTTCCTGTTTGCAATTGCGATCCGGTGAACATATAATCCCCTTGATTATATTTAGTATGACAATATGTCGTGTATTTTAGCGTCAAAATGACGCGTAGTCAACAAAAAAATGCCGGAAAAACCGGCATCGTAAGGCTCCAGAGGTACTCCTGCCGCCATCTGGGACAGCATGAGCACGCTAGAGGTATTGGCACCCATAGTGTACGTATGCTGATAAGCGCGGGCCACCTGGTAGAAGAGGTCTTCTATGTCTCCTCGTGAAGCTTGGGTTCTTGTCCTCGCCTTGCTTATCTTGGCGATTATGGGGTGATGTGACGGAAAGGTGGGGATCCCCTCCTTTTTTGCGCTGTGGGACGGTGGAAGCTAGATGGCGTGATGCTGTCTAGCTTTCAACTGAAACCTAGACGGTTCCGGAGGATGGGCTTTGCCCCCAGAGCGCTCGTCTTAAACGCCTATGACGTCACGGACATCAGCGGCAACCCACGCCTGCCGGGCAGGTCAACAGTATCGGTGGAAACCCCCACCTGCTGGACAGGACGACCGTATCGGTGGAAACCCCCACCTGCTGGGCAGGACGACCGTATCGGTGGAAACCCCCACCTGCTGGACAGGACGACCGTATCGGTGGAAACCCCCACCTGCTGGACAGGACGACCGTATCGGTGGAAACCCCCACCTGCTGGGCAGGTCAACCGTATCGGTGGAAACCCCCACCTGCTGGGCAGGTCAACCGTATCGGTGGAAACCCCCACCTGCTGGACAGGACGACCGTATCGGTGGAAACCCCCACCTGCTGGGCAGGACGACCGTATCGGTGGAAACCCCCACCTGCTGGACAGGACGACCGTATCGGTGGAAACCCCCACCTGCTGGGCAGGACGACCGTATCGGTGGAAACCCCCACCTGCTGGACAGGACGACCGTATCGGTGGAAACCCCCACCTGCTGGGCAGGACGACCGTATCGGTGGAAACCCCCACCTGCTGGACAGGACGACCGTATCGGTGGAAACCCCCACCTGCTGGGCAGGACGACCGTATCGGTGGAAACCCCCACCTGCTGGACAGGACGACCGTATCGGTGGAAACCCCCACCTGCTGGACAGGACGACCGTATCGGTGGAAACCCCCACCTGCCGGCGCCGGCAGCATAGCCGGCGCGACCATCCCTGAAATGACGTTCCCCAAGGCGGCTGGTACTGTCTGGTTTTTAACTGAAACCCAGACAGTTATCGGGACAACCGCCATGCCCCGCGCGACGTACAGAACGAGCAGAACTCCAATATGCCTTATAGGCGTGACTAATTCTCGCTTTTTGGCTTGGCTTTGTGCTTATGGGCTTTCAGGCATGAGGGAGCCGCTAAGCTTTTCCCTACACTCTAGGCATAGCTCGTCATGTCACCAGGGGCATTCTTCTCCTGTTAGACCTTGATGAGTTTTACTCCGTAGTCGGCCGGATTGACGATATCCTCCAGCTTGCCGATCAGTGCGAAGTCGTTACGGCCCAGCTCGCTGTAGATGTTGGTGTCGGGGAAACGTAGGTTTTTGATCACCTTCACCTGGCTGGGTATACCCTTGGCATCGATCTCCATGACCCAGGCGAGGAATCCCCCCGAAAACTTAGCCAGGCTGCCAATCGGATAGAGTCCGTAGGCCTGGATGTACTCCACCAGCACCGTCTTGTCATAGGCTGATGCCGCCTCGTGGATCATGCGGTAAGCGTCTAGCGGAGCCCGTGGCGGGATGCCGTTGCGGACGTGCATCAATTTGTTGACCGCCTTGATGATAGAGATCAGCCGGACCCTACCCGAGAGCTGATCACCACGTTTGCCAGTGGGATAGCCGGTGCCGTCCAGGCGCTCGTTGGCGTTCTTGATGATGTCACGGCAGGTAGGGCTGGGTGTCCAGTCGAGCTCTTGCAGCTTGCGCTGTAGCGCGCTCACATGGCCTTGGAGAATGCCCTTCTGTATTGGGTTCATGTTGACCTTCAGTGAGGGAAGCTGAGGGCCAATCAGCAGCGGTTTACCCATGGTGTGGAGCAGGGCGCCCAGTACGGCTTCTCGCACATGAGTATCGTAGGGATCGCGAGCCAGCATCATGTCGGCCAGGTAGCCGGCGACTTGTACCGCATGGCGTACCCAGTCGGGCTCGTCGCGCAGGAAGGCCAGTGCATAGAGAAACGCTTTGCGGTCCTGCTCTACCAGGTAACGCAGGGTGTCGACGCAGTCGTAGAAGATCTCCTCGGGGAATAGGTCGCGAGTTTTCATGTACATCAGCCCCACCTGGACCTGATGCGCCACGTCCATGACGCCACGTTCCATGGGGGATTGACGGGCGCGCTTCTCGCGTTCCTGGGCTTCGCGTTGCAGGATTTTCTTCTCCTTAGCGCCGGGGATGAACAGTGGGGCGTGGTAGTTCATCTTGTCATTGGCCCCGGTGCGATAGGCGGCCTCACGTTCGGATTCGTTCACATAGCGAAACAGCGCTTCCATCTGGGGGGGGGGCATGTTGATGAACTGAATGCCGACTGCGGCATAGCCGTGGTTACCGAAGGGACGAATGTGGCGAATTTTGCCTTCGGCGAAGAAGCTTTCGCCGTTGGGAAACTCAATAGTAACCCCGGGGATTTCTTGATCCACACCGATGGCGACACTCTCGGCAAGGTCGATGTCGACCATGCAGCCTCCTACTGACAGGTTGCGTAGCCGCCCCGGCACACTGAGCTCGTGTAGGTAGATCTCCAGGCTGACGCGCGCCTGCATGCCCAGTACGAAGGGGATGCGGATCGCCCCGCGCTGCTCGGTAACGAACACTGACTCTGGTAGCTGGCACTCCAGACGATAGAGCGTGCTGTCAGTCTTGAGCAGTTTGGCTTCGACGTTGCTGAGGCTGTAGGTATCACGCTCCATGATCTGGCTGCCTTTCATGGCTTCCAGATCGAAGCTGATGCCGCTGTCTGTCAGGTACTTTTCTATATTCTGTCCGGCATACTCCACCTCTAGCACCAAGTGGCCACTGCTAAGGTCGAGTTCGTGAACCACAGCCTTCAGTGGGTAGGCCATGCTCTTGGCGTACAGGGATATCTCATAGTTGTGTTGCAGCAGCGAACGAATCACGGTAGCAGAAGGGTTTTCATGTAGGACGGGGGGAGCCATGTAAGTTACCTGATTATGTAATAATAGTATTGATTTTTATGTCAACGGTACATGTGTTTTATGTAATGGTTGACTATATATTTTTTTAACATAGAGCATGAGAGTGAGGCGGAAAAGACGGCCTGGGAACAGTGGTTTATTGATCTTCTGTAGGGGGTAGGCCTCGCGAGGCAGCAACATATTTACGTGTCCACCCCAGCCCTCTTCCTTCCCTATGCGGGCTGGGTGGTAGCATCGCCTCCGGTCAAGAGGTGCGTCCCTGTAACCCCCTGCCTTTCTCCGACTCTCAAGCTTTAGAGTCGGCGGAAACTCGTTAGAGGGGCGATCTCATGCTTTAGGCACGGGAAGCTGGTCGGGGAGCGTCGCGAGCGCTTCCCACGGCATCGGCTTGGCGAAGAGATAGCCTTGCAGCAGGTCGCACTCTCTTTGTACCAGATCCTCTCGTTGCGCGCGCTCCTCTATGCCCTCTGCTACCACCACCAGGCCCATGTGATGGGCCATGGTGATGATGCCCTGGACGATGGCAGCATTGTTACGGCTGGTGAGGACGTCACGGATGAACGCACGGTCCAGTTTGATCTTGTGGATCGGCAGGTCGCGCAGATAACTGAGGCTGGAGAAGCCGGTGCCGAAGTCGTCGATGGCGACGGTAATGCTCATACCGCGCAGGGTGTCAATCATCTCGATCGCCTGCTCGGCGCCGCCCAGCAGGATGCTCTCGGTCAGTTCCAGCTCAAGAAACTCGGGAGGGAGCCCCGTCTCGTCCAGAATGCGCTGTACCTCTTCAAGGAAGCCATCACGGCGGAACTGTAGCGACGAGATATTGACGGCGACCGGAAACACTCGCTCTCCCTTGGCACGTATGCTGGCGAGATGCTGGCAGACCTGTTTCAGCACCCAGCGGCCGAGGGGAATGATCTGCCCGGTCTGCTCGGCGATGGGGATGAAATGACCGGGTGGCACCATGCCTTGCTTGGGGTGATGCCAGCGGACAAGTGCCTCAAGGCTGCGGATGTGGCCACTGACGGCATCGACGATCGGTTGATAGTGAAGCTCGAACTGGTTGTCGCGCAGTGCGGTATGGAGGTCATGTCGCAGCAGTACGTGCTCACTGGTGTGATGCTTACCTTGACCCTGATACCACTGCCAGGTGTTACGCCCCTGCTTCTTCGCCAGTTCCACTGCCAGGCCTGCCTTCTGCAGTAGCTCATGGGGATGTTGGACCGCCTCATCGCTGCAGGCGATCCCGATGCTGGTACTGATGTGGAGGGCTTGGTCATCGACCTTGAACGCTTGCTCGAAGGCGGCGAGGACGCGGCCGGCCGCGTCGGTTGCCTCGTCGCGACTTGTCAGGTCCGGCATCAGGAAGACGAACTCGTCACCGGTAAGGCGTGCCAAGGTGTCGAAGGGGCCTAGCAGCTGTTGGAGACGCGTGACGATGGTGATCAGACACTGGTTACCGACACGGTACCCCAGGCCATCATTGATGGTCTTGAAGCCGTCTAGGTCGAGGTGCAGCACTGCCAGGAGACGCCGGTTCTGCTGGCTCCACCGGTAGTCCTGCTCGAGACGGTCATCTAGGGCCGTGCGATTGAGTAGGCCGGTGAGCAGGTCGTGGGTGGCCTGGTAGGCAATTTGGGCTTCCTGGCGGCGCTCTCGAGTGATGTCTTCCTGAGTGCCGATAAAGTGGGTGCAGCGCCCCGTCTCATCTGTGACCGGGCTGATCGCCAGGCGATTCCAGAAAGGCGTGCCATCCTTGCGGTAGTTAATCAGTGTGACTTGAGCGCTCGTTTTCGCCTGTAGCGCCTGGCGTATCGTGGCAATGGCCGTGGGGTCGGTCTTTTCCCCCTGCAAGAAATGACAGGTTCGACCGAGCACCTCATCGAGGTCGTAGCCTGTCAGCCGACAGAACGCTTCGTTGGCGTAGACGAGCGGCATCTGGTCCTGGGAGGCATCTGCCATCAGCACCCCATTGGGGCTGGCTTCGATCCCTCGCTGGAGGAGTCGAAGCGAGGCTTCTTGGTGTTTGCGTTCGGTGATGTCACGGCAGATGCCGTAGACACCGACGATCTCACCCTCGATGGTGACCGGGAAGTTGGTAATCTCGAGATGGTAGCGGTACCCGTCGGCATGCGCGCCCACGGTTTCGTAATGGCGCGCCGCGCCATGCCTGGCGGCATCGAAAGCTTTCTGGGTCAATTCACGATAGCCGGGGGCGATGAACTCATTGAAGTGGCGGCCTAACATCTCCTTTTCCGTGTATCCGGTGATCTTTTCCAAGGCGGTATTGCCCCGTTGGAAGCGACCCTCCAGGTCAAACTCATAGACCCCGTCAGGGTGGTTCACGAACAGCGAGTGGTGCCACTCGGCCAGCGTACGATGGTGGCGAATGTCTCGGTCCCTGATGACCGCCAGGGCGATCAGGGCTGCGGCTTGGTGCAGTCGTCGCCGGCTCATCTCGCTGGGGGCGATGGGTTCGCGGTAGTAGGTACCGAACGTTCCCAGCAGCTCACCCTGGTTGGTGAGCACGGGGCTCGACCAGCAAGCGTGCAGCCCTTCGGCAAGCGCCGCACTGCGAAATGACGACCACCTAGGGTCCGTCTGAATGTCTTCTGTGATGACCTGTCGGCGCCGGTAGGCTGCCTCACCGAAGGAAGCTACGCCTTCCCCTATGGGGACGTCTTGGAGCCGTTTGTAATAGTCACGCGAGAAGCGCTCGCTTGGGAATAAGTTTAGGGTGCAGCGTGCTGGGTCGAAACGCATGAAGGCCACAATGGCACCGGGCAACAAAATGCCAATCCAGCGAGCGATAGCGTCCAGGGTTGTCTCGAGGGGGGCCTGTTGGGCGATCAGTTCATGAATGTCCTGCTGCGCCTCCAGCAGGGTGAGATCGTCGGTCACGCACTTGCCTCCATGGGTATTCCTCCTTGTAGTTTGTATTTGTTAGGAGGCTGATGAGTGGCCCGATACTGAACAACTCAATCAAGCTAGGCAAGAAATGGCTTCAATGGGCCAGGCAATAATGCCTTGTGAATTTTTATAAGTTTTTGATATTTAATGGTTTTTATTCGAGAATGATAAGATGGAAGCTTCTGATCTCGCTTTCTTTTCACTTGTATGGCGCGAAACGATCTCCCGGGTTTCGACGTTAAACGCCCGCGTCTGCTTTACCACTACCCACCTGATCTGGCGACGTTTCGTCGTTATATAGCTTTCGACTGTGTATCTGTGCTCTTCCAAGAGCGGAGAGGACGGTGCGGCGAGCATGTTAGAATCATTCATAAGGTGTTGTTTTAAAAGAATATTTGTGAGTCTTTCAGAAGGGTGTATTCATAGAATAACGGCAGCGCTTTGGGCCACGCGGTAGATACGTGAGGGCCAGCGTAACGCATTTCCGAA
>NZ_JAMSHN010000003.1:0-39134 GCF_040147015.1 Halomonas sp. SCS19 | reverse complement strand
GTGATGGGCGGCCTGTTTCCAGGCATCTAGTGTTTCGATATGAGCCGGATGGATGCCGCAGCATCCGCCGATCAGGCTTGCGCCCAGGGAGTGCCAGCGTTTGGCGTAGTCCAGGTAGCCTGCCGGGGTCAGCTCCCGGTCTGCCGTCAAGGTGGTGTTGGCCCGGTGAGCATCGCCGATCGGCGAGAAGCTGTTGGCGTAGGCGCCCAGCGGGCGCGATAGCTTGAGTCGTTGCATGGCGTCGCCGGCGTCGACCAGTGCCTGCGCCATGACCTCCGGAATCGAGCAGTTGAACAGGATGGCGTCGGCGCCGCCCTGACATAGCTGTTGGGTCGCCTCGGCAACGGACTCTCCGGAGCGCAGGCGTGCGATGTCGGACACCTCGTCCTGAAGGGTGAGGGCGTACCAGCGAGGCTTCTCGGAAGCCGCCAGAACCTCCTGCATGACCGAGATCTCGGCAAGACTCGACAGTGTCTCGGCGAGCCACAGATCCACGTGTGGGTCCTGCGCATGATACAGGGCGGTAGTGATCTCCCTGGCGCGGCAGGGGTCGAACAGATCGGGACGATAGCTGCCCAGGGCAGGAGGCAGGCAGCCCGCGACGCTAAGCGAGACTTCAGGGGCATTGGCGTGCGATGGTGGCTGGACGGATTCATCCTGCCAGCAGCTTGCCGCTTGCGCTGCCAATCGTGCCGCGAGAGAAGCGAGTGCCGGCCCCTCTTCTCGATAGCGCCGCTCGCCAAGATGGAACGGCACGCAGGCGTAGCTGTTGGCAGTAATCACTTGGGCGCCGGCCCGAATAAAGTTGAGGTGGGCCTCGATGACCCGGTCGGGAGCTTCGATCAGCGCCTGGGCGCTCCACAAGGGCTGTGAGAAGGGGGCGCCGATGCGCTTGAGCTCGCGCCCCATGCCGCCGTCCAGTAGCGTCAAATCCATGATGTTGCCTGCAAGTTGATCCAGCCGATAGTGAATCATGTCCCGGGGGCGGGAATAAATTGAAAAGTCCTCAACCTCTGGATGAGGCGGCTCGATGAATGGTGAAGAACAAAAAAGCCCTGCCATCAGGCAGGGCTTTGTGCGCTTGGGGTGCGCGGGTCGGGCAGCCGGAGCTGCCCGGGGCAGGCGTTACATCATGCCGCCCATGCCGCCCATTCCACCCATGCCGCCCATGTCCGGAGCAGCGTCCTTCTCGTCCGGATCGTCGGCGATCATGGCTTCGGTGGTGATCAGCAGGCCAGCCACGGAGCCAGCGGACTGCAGCGCGCTGCGAGTCACCTTGGCCGGGTCCAGCACACCCATCTCGAACAGGTCGCCGTACTCGCCGGTCTGGGCGTTGTAGCCGAAGTTGCCTTCACCGTCCTTGATGCGGTTGACGATGACGGAGGCTTCCTGGCCAGCGTTGGTGACGATCTGACGCAGCGGTGCTTCCATGGCGCGCAGAGCGATGGCGATACCGTGAGTCTGGTCTTCGTTGTCACCCTTGAGGCCAGCGATCTTGGTCAGGATGCGGATCAGGGCAGTACCACCGCCAGGCACGACACCTTCCTCGACCGCGGCGCGGGTAGAGTGCAGGGCGTCCTCGACGCGGGCCTTCTTCTCCTTCATCTCGACTTCGGTAGCGGCACCGACGCGGATGACGGCAACACCGCCGGCCAGCTTGGCGACACGCTCCTGGAGCTTCTCGCGATCGTAGTCGGAGGAAGTCTCTTCGATCTGGGCGCGGATCTGGTTGACGCGTGCTTCGATGTCACCATCGTTGCCGGCACCATCGATGATGGTGGTGTTTTCCTTGGACATGGTCACGCGCTTGGCGGTGCCCAGGTGGTCCAGGGTGGCCTGCTCGAGGTTCAGACCCACTTCCTCGGAGATCACGGTGCCGTTGGTCAGGATCGCGATGTCCTGCAGCATGGCCTTGCGGCGATCACCGAAGCCAGGCGCCTTGGCGGCGGCGACCTTGACGATGCCACGCATGGTGTTGACCACCAGGGTAGCCAGCGCTTCGCCTTCGATGTCTTCGGCGATGATCACCAGCGGCTTGCCAGCCTTGGCGACGGCTTCCAGGGTCGGCAGCAGTTCGCGGATGTTGGAGATCTTCTTGTCCACCAGCAGGATGAACGGATCTTCCAGTTCCACGGCCATGGTGTCCTGGTTGGTGACGAAGTACGGGCTCAGGTAACCGCGGTCGAACTGCATGCCCTCGACCACGTCCAGCTCGTCTTCGAAGCCACGGCCTTCATCGACAGTGATGACGCCTTCCTTGCCGACCTTCTCCATCGCCTCGGCGATGATCTCGCCGATGCGCGAGTCGCCGTTGGCGGAGATGGTGCCGACCTGGGCGATGGCCTTGGAGTCGGTGCAGGGAACGGACAGAGCCTGGATTTCCTTGACCGCAGCGATGACGGCCTGGTCGATGCCGCGCTTGAGGTCCATCGGGTTCATGCCGGCGGTCACGCCCTTCAGGCCTTCGGCGACGATGGCCTGGGCCAGCACGGTAGCGGTGGTGGTACCGTCACCGGCCACGTCGGAAGTCTTGGAAGCCACTTCCTTGACCATCTGCGCGCCCATGTTTTCGAACCGGTCCTTCAGTTCGATTTCCTTGGCGACGCTGACGCCGTCCTTGGTCACGGTCGGCGCGCCGAAGGACTTCTCCAGCACCACGTTGCGACCTTTCGGGCCCAGGGTAGCCTTGACGGCATTGGCCAGGACATCGACACCACGCGCCATGCGCTTGCGGGCATCATCAGAGAACTTGACTTGTTTCGCTGCCATTTTCTGTACTTCCTTAGAATCTAAGCGTCAAAAGTGAACGTTGAAACGAGTGAGTCTGCGGGGCAGGGCTTAGCCCTCGACGACCGCCAGGATGTCGGACTCGCTCATGATCAGGACTTCCTCGCCGTCGATCTTCTGCTTTTCGACGCCGAAGCCATCCTTGAAGATCACGGTGTCGCCGACCTTGACGTCCAGAGGACGCACGTCGCCGCTCTCGAGAATCCGGCCGTTACCGACGGCGAGAACTTCGCCACGAGTCGGTTTTTCCTGGGCGTTGCCCGGAAGCACGATGCCGCCTGCGGTCTTCTGCTCTTCCTCAACGCGACGGATGACGACGCGATCGTGCAAGGGACGGATGTTCATTGCTCACGTTCTCCTGATGGTTTTGCAAGGCCGGGGCATCCACCCCGGCGGTTCATTGTTCACTCTCGTCGTGACGCCCTGCGACTCGGCGAGAGCTGGAGGTCATTGCCGGGCTGCCGATGAAGTGGCAGGCCCTTGTCGGCCCTCCTGTCAATGGCGGGGGAGCGTACTCCCTCACCGAAGCTTGGTGCTGCTCTGGTAAGTGGGGCTGGAGTGGGGGCTTTCAAGGGCTTGGATGAAAATTTTTTTGTCTTCTTGCATCCAAGGCTGACGGGGCCCATGAAACGGCATCGGCACCCCGAAGGGTGCCGATGCGAGGGACAAGACGATGATGCGGCAAGAGTGGGTCCGCCGCGCAAGCCTCAGGCTCAGTCCGAAAAGTCGACGAGCGAAGGTTAGACAAGGCAAAAATCGGTGAGAAAGCGCAGTTTACGTGGTGTAAATGAGCATTTTGACCGGGCTGGCGCACCAGCCGATTTTTAACGCCGTATTACCGAGCGCAGACACTTTTCAGACAAGCCCTAGCGGCGTCGCTCATCCTTGCTGATGAATTCGCCCTCCAGCGGTTCTTCATCGCCGGCCGAACTTTCGCGCCAGCTGGTGTCATCCCGGCGGCGGCCGGAAGCCTCGTCCCATCCATCGGCATTGGCCTTGGGGCCCGCAAAGCCCCCTTCTTGGGTACCGCCGAAATGGGTGCCGCCCATCTGGAAGCCCTTCATGCGCACCCCGACCTTGGCCAGCGCCTTGCCCAGCAGGCGGCGAGCGTTGGGAATCAGGCACATGAAGCCGAGTGCGTCAGACAGAAAACCCGGCGCCATCAGCAGGGCGCCACCGAAGATCAGCGCGGCACCGGTCATCAGCTCCGAGGAGGGGATCTCGCCGCGTGACATCCGCTCCTGGGCGCGTGCGAAGGTGGCCACACCTTCGCGACGGATCAGGTGCAGACCGATGAAGCCGGTGGCCAGCACCAGCGCCAGGGTGGAAAGCAGACCGATTTCGCTACCCACCGAAAAGAGTACAGCGAAGTCGAGCAGGGCGAAGATGGTGAAGATAAGAAGAAAGGGCATGTCAGCTCCGCGTTGTGATCTCCGTTCAAGATGGGGGTGGCCTCCTCGGAGTTCAAGCGTTGCTGTGGCTTTTGCTGACTGCGCCTTTGTTTTGCTGGTGGCGCCTTCCTTTTGCTGCTGGCGGCGGCTTTCATTTGCTGGCAGCGCCTTGCCGACTCTGGCGCGGCCACTCGCACAGTCGTGCTTACGGTTTCAGCCGCTCGGTGTGGCAAAGATCTTCTTTTTTTGCCCGATTCGGTCGCAGGTGGTTGCGCCGGATTGCGCTAGACGAAGGAAGAGTGGCGGGGGGTGTGAAAGGTTGTCATGATGCGGTGCACCAATGGTTAGTGGGCTCATGTGTGGTGCTTGGATGTATCGCGCGGCCGTTTCGCCTGGCGGCAGGTGCGGCCTGTCTCGCTTTGGCGCCTTACCAAAAAACCATCTGAAAACGCGCGTGTATGACGCGTCTTGCAAGGGGAAACCGCATGCAACTCAACGATGCCCTGATCGCCATCACCGGCGGAGCCCGTGGACTCGGCCTGGCCATGGCGCACCATCTGGGACGCCGTGGAGCGCGGGTCGCGCTCATCGATACCGACAACGACCAGCTGGACCAGGCCGTCAATGGTCTGTTCGATGCCGGCATCACCGCCAGAGCCTTCGTGGCTAACGTGGCAGACGAGGCCTCTGTCACTGAAGCCTTTGCGGACATTCGCGAGCACATGGGACCGCTCGACGGTCTGGTCAACAACGCCGGTATCCTGCGTGACGGCCTGCTGGTCAAGGCGCGCGATGGCAAGGTCGAAAAGACGCTGGGACTGGACGAGTGGCAGGCGGTCATCGATGTCAATCTGACCGGTGTGTTCCTGTGCGGGCGTGCCGCCGCCACGGCCATGATCGAGGATGATCGTCGGGGTGTCATCGTCAATATCTCGAGCATCTCGCGCGCCGGTAACATGGGCCAGAGCAACTATGCCGCGGCCAAGGCCGGTGTTGCCGCCCTGACCGTCACCTGGGGCAAGGAACTGGCTCGTCACGGTATTCGCGTGGGCGCAGTGGCACCTGGCTTTATCGAAACCGAGATGACCGCCTCCATGCGTGACGACATGCTCGAAAAACTGACCGCAGGCGTGCCCCTGCGCCGCCTTGGCGCCCCTGCCGACATCGCCGAGAGCGTTGCCTTCATCTTTGACAACGACTACTTCACCGCCCGTGTCATGGAGGTGGACGGGGGGCTGCGGCTCTAGGTCTAGGTCTAGGGCTAGGTCTAGCCAAGGGAAGAGGCCGGCCGCCTGGCCGGGCACGCCATGAAAAACCAGCATGATCAAAGCTACAAGTTGCTATTCAGCGAGCCGAGGGTGATCCGAGACCTGCTGACCGGCTTTATCGGTGAAGACTGGATCGAGAAGCTGGACCTCGACTCGCTGGAGCGGGTCAGTGGCAGCTTCGTCACTGATGACCTGCGTGATCGCGAAAACGATGTCATCTGGCGCGCGCGCTTCGGTGATGAGTGGTGCTACGTGTACCTGTTGCTGGAATTTCAGAGCACGGTGGATCGTTTCATGGCGCTTCGCACCATGACCTACGTCGGATTGCTCTACCAGGATCTGGTCAAGCAGAAACAGCTGACTCGGTCGGGCAAGCTACCGCCGGTGTTGCCTATCGTGCTCTATAATGGAGAGCGTCGCTGGAGCGCGCCTGTCAACGTTCGGGATCTCATTCAGGCAGGGCCTGGCAGCCTGGCGCAATACCGACCGGATCTGTCCTTTCTGCTATTGGATGAAGGTGCCCTCGTTGCCGACCAGCAGTTCTCCAGCGAAGCGCGTAATGTGGTGTCGGCCATCTTCCAGCTGGAGCATCACCGGAGTCCCGCAGATGCGGTTGAGCTGATCGGGTTGCTGGTGAAATGGTTGCAGACACCAGAGCAGGCAGATTTGCGTCGACACTTCGTCATCTGGATCAAGCGAGTACTATTGCCAAACTGGGTGTCAAATGAGGAACAGGGCGGATGGCAGGCCCTGAATGAATTGAGCGAGGTGCACAATATGCTGGCAGAAAGAGCCAAGCGGTGGCCTGAGCAGTGGAAGCAGCAGGGGCTGGCGGAGGGCCGTCGGGAAGGTCGCGAGGAAGGTCGCGAGGAAGGTCGTCAGGAAGGGCGTCAGGAAGGGCGTCAGGAAGGGCGTCAGGAAGGGCGTCAGGAAGGGCGTCAGGAAGGGCGTCAGGAAGGGCGCGAAGAAGGCAAGCTAGAGGTAGCCCGCAATATGATTCAGCAGACTTCGCTGGATGATCAGACGATCGCGCAAGTGGCCGAGATTTCGATAGAACTGGTCAGCGAACTGCGAGAGCAAATCGAGCGCTCCAGCTGATGGTCTATCATGGCCTGTTGGTTGCTAACAGAAATCCCGTTGCCTGAAGTGTTGATTATTCCTCACCCCCACAAGCCCTCCGCAGCACTGCGCGGCGGAGGGCTTGGTTGCAGCCGGTGTCTAGCGCAGGCTGATTTCATCCTTGAGCCGAGCGACGGTGGCGTCACCGATGCCCTTTACTCGAGTCAGGTCCTCGATGGTGGTGAAGGGGCCATTGGCCTGGCGGTCTTCGACGATGGCCTGAGCCTTGCCTGGGCCGATGCCGGGGAGTTCCGCCAGCAACTCGACGCTGGCCTCGTTGATGTTGATCGGCTCGATACTCAGCTGCTCTTCGGCCATGACTGGCTGTGCCAGCAACATCCAGGTCAGTGCCAGTAGTGCGATAGTCCATAACCTGGACCGCTTGCTTGCGGAAAGGGTGCTCGAGTTGTCGTTCATCGATGGATGGCGAACAGCCTGTTGTGCGTTGTGGGTCTGCATCGGACATCTCCTTGGTGTTGAAAGTCGTCTTCATGACGTAGGGGGCTTGCCCCTTCGAGTCCGTTCGACGTGATGCCGTTGGGTCTCGACTTTCACCTTAGGCGCCGAGCGACGAATCCAGTTATAAGAAATTACTTATAAAAATATCAGTGGAATTAGATATTCAGATGAAGCCATAGGGCCGCGCGGAAGTCGCTTGGGCTGATATACTGCGGCGTTTTGGCGCTCCGGGTCCTGTGTCTCGCGACCGGGCCGGCTTGGCTCACGTCATGCAGGCCGCAGGTGCGCCCTTCGATTCCACTGTGCCGGAGGCCTCCGTGACTACCTCATCGCCCTTGATCATCGCGCTCGATTATCCCTCCATGGACGCCGCGCTGTGCATGGCGGACCGACTGGACCCCGAGCGCTGTCGTCTCAAGGTTGGCAAGGAGCTGTTCACCCGCAGCGGCCCCAATGTGCTCGAAGCGCTGCATGGCCGGGGTTTCGAGGTCTTTCTCGACCTCAAGTTTCACGATATTCCCAATACCGTGGCGGCTGCTGTTCAGGCGGCGGCAGAGCAAGGCGTGTGGATGGTCAATGTTCATGCCAGCGGCGGCGCCCGCATGATGGAAGCGGCGCGCGAACGGCTCGATAGAGAGGGCCTTGCGACCCGCCTGATCGCGGTGACGGTGCTGACCAGCATGACCGCCGAGGAACTTGCAGCTACTAATGTTTCGGTAGCCCTGGACGAGCAGGTGGAGCACCTGGCGCGACTGGCCAAGGCCAGCGGGATGGATGGTGTGGTGTGCTCGGCGCAGGAGTCGGCGCGTCTCAAGGCAGCCTGTGGCGAAGACTTCCTCAAGGTCACCCCGGGTATTCGCCCGAGCTTTGCCCAGGCCGGCGATCAGCGCCGAATCATGACCCCGCGCGAGGCCATGGACGCCGGTAGCACGCACCTGGTGGTGGGAAGACCTGTCACTCAGGCAGAAGACCCGATGGCGGCGTTAGAGGCAATCGAGAAGGAGTTGAGGGAGAGCTGACCGCTACTCTCCCTCTATACCGGTGATGGGTTTGGTGGTGCCCCAATTCCTGCATCTGGGGCACTGCCAGTGCAGGTGTTCACCTGAGAAGCCGCAGCGCCGGCAGCGGTGGCGGGGGAGCGCTTTGATCAGCGGCTGGGTGTGCTGGCGCAGCAGGTCGAAACGGGGATCGCCTTCGCTTGCCTCGCTACGCTGGTACAGCCCCATCAGGTAGTCCACCCCACCAAGGCTCGGCTCCTTCCTGAGCTGTTCGGTGATCAGCGCTATCGCCTCCTCATCACTCCCTCGCACCTGGCGCAGCGTCTGCGCCAACAGCAGCATTACGCTGGTGCAGGGATTCAGCTCCAGCAGCCGGTGCAGGTGCGCGATCAGTCCCTCTGCGTCGTCAAGAAGCTGATAGGTGCGTTCCAGCGGCTCAAGCAGCGTCGGGATAAAGTCGGCGTCCTGCTGGGGAATGCGATCCAGATGCTTGAGCGCCTGCCGGTACTGGCCGGTGTCGTGGCACAACTCGGCCTGGATCATGTTGGCGCGGATGCAGCGTTCGTCGATGGAAAGCGCCTGTTTCAGGTGCTTTCTGGCGATGCCGTGGCTGTTGGATGCTCGCGCCTCTGCGGCCAGTTCGCAGTGCCAGTGGGCGGCGGCCCGACGCAGGTCATCATGGCGTCGGGTCAACTGGGGAACGGCCTCGTCGATCGCCTGTTGCCATTCCCCCTCGCGCTCGAACAGGTCCACCAGCAGCCGCTTGGCATGGTGGCGTACTTCGGCGTGGGTTTCTTCCTTGACCAGCCCCTTCAGCAGCCGTTCGGCGCGATCGTGCAGACCCAGCTGCAGAAAGTCCCGGGACAGCTCGAGCTGCACCCAGGCTCCCTGGTGGCCGTCCAGGAAAGGACGGGCGAGCAGGTTCTGGTGAATCTTGACGGCGCGGTCGGCCTCACCGCGAGAGCGAAACAGGTTCCCCAGGGTGACGTGAGTCTCGATGGTATCGCTGTTGACCTCCAGCGCAGAGATGAAGGTCTCGATGGCCCGGTCCTGCTGATCGTTGAGCAGGTAGTTCAGACCGACAAAGTAGTCGCGGTGAAGACTTGGGGCGGGGCGTTCTTGCTGTCGACTCTCCCGCCGGCCGAGCGCCCAGCCAATGGCGAGGGCGACGACCAGCAGGCCCAGCAGCAGAAGATCGGGCATTCAGGGAAGTTCCTTCATCTCCTGCACGCGAAGACGATCGAGTTCCTTGCGCTGCTGCTGGTTGTGGCGTTGGGCGCGAGTCAGCAGGGCGCGCAGCCGAATGTAGACGCCGCTCATCGCCAGCATGCCAAGCAGCACGCCGACAGCCAGGGAGGCCAGCAGCCACACCGACAGGGAGGCCTCGGGCAATTCGAACCAGATGAGGTTCAGCGGCAGGGCCTGTTGGTTGTTGGTCGCGAACAGGATACCGATGACCAGTACCGCCAGCAGAATGATGGCCATGATCAGGCCTTTTAGCCAACGCATGTGTGACTTCCCATAGTGAGACAAAGAGAACGGAGAGAGCGGTTGTCAGCGAACTCAGTAGCCCAGCGCACGGCTGGCGTCGACTTGTTCGCGCAACTCCTTTCCGGGCTTGAAGTGTGGCACGAACTTGCCTTCCAGCTCCACCGCTTCACCTGTCTTGGGGTTGCGGCCGACCCGGGGCTCCCGATAGTGCAGAGAGAAACTGCCAAAACCCCGTATCTCGACCCGCCCACCATCGGCGAGGGTATCGGTGATGTCATCCAGAATGAGGCGCACCGCGGCCTCGACGTCCTTGATCGACAGCTCCGGCTGCCGCATGGAG
The DNA here is from genome assembly GCF_040147015.1 of Halomonas sp. SCS19. Classification (NCBI taxonomy): domain Bacteria; kingdom Pseudomonadati; phylum Pseudomonadota; class Gammaproteobacteria; order Oceanospirillales; family Halomonadaceae; genus Halomonas; species Halomonas sp. SCS19. Next base: position 29,281 of record NZ_JAMSHN010000003.1, on the reverse strand, counting down.
ATCTGCTCTATCAGTTCGGACTTTGTCATCGGTTGTCTCCGTGAGTCCCACCTGGGTGTTGAGCGCTGGCCAAGCCAGTGGCGAAGGCCGTATCCGTCACAGCCTCTTGTTTTTAGATAGCATACTTTTCAAGTCTTGAGAAAACAACGCACTACATTCGTGGCAATGATCTTGCGCCGGGTCACCTTCGGGATACGCCGGCGGCTGCCTGGCGGATCGTGCTGCGGTATACTGAGGCCACACATTCCATCCCTGACGAGGTTCCCCTTGGATCAACCGTCTTCCGTGGCCTCCCGCCTCGAGGCCGAGCGCAAGCGCCTGCACTGGCACTCCCGCCGTGGCATGTGGGAGCTGGACCTCTTGCTGCTGCCGTTTCTCGAGCATTGCTACGATGAACTCGACGAGGCCGACCAGGCCGCCTATCGCCAGCTGATCACCGAAGAGGACCAGGACCTGTTCATGTGGTTGATGCGTCGCGAGTGGCCGGAAGAGCCCAGCCGTCGCCGTATCGTGCAGATGATCGTGGACTATGCCGAGACCAGCGGTCACGGTCACAATCGGGGCCTCTGAGCAGCAGCATCTGTTCCAGGGGGCGCTGGTGGCGACCATCGCGCTGGTCGTCGCCGGCGCCACTCCCTCGCCGGTAGGAGCTGTGCTCACCGCAGCTCTCTGCAGCAGACTGATTCACGCCCACCGCCATCCGCTTCAGGGTCAGCTAAGGTGCCTGGTCGAGAGTGAGCCAGCAGCGACAGCTGGGGCAACGCTGGGCGCCGTGGATGACGAGCAAACCGAAGAGGTGGGCCTTTCCGTATGGCAGCGTCGGCAGCGACGCCTTCTGCGCGCCCTGAGTCAGGCGCTTATGCGCTGGTGGGGCAAGCCCAGGGCCCCGGTGCCTGGGCGTTGGCAGTGGTGTCCGTTGGCGTCATCTGCGGACAGATCCGTGAGGCTTTATTCGGATGACGCTGACTGGCGCGAGATCGAGCTGACCTGCGAAAGCGTCGGCGCCAGGCTGATCTCCCTGCGTTGGCAGGGGCACACCCACTGGCTGTGGCCCGATTCGATGACACCCGAAGAGCACCGCGTGCTGAGACGCTACCTGCTTGGCATGCCAGTGGCGTTGGGTTCTCAGACGTCAAAACGGCAATGACAGCTGTTGCCTGGCTTCCTGTGGCACCAGGCGCACGCCGACGCCGAGCAGGCGCACCGGGCGGTGGGCGCGTTGCCAGGCCTGGTCGAGCAGTTGGCGGTAGCTGGCGAGATCCGGCTCCAGGCCCTTCGACTCCAGGGTGGTGGTGGTGAAGTCGTCAAAGCGCACCTTGACGAACACGCCGGCCAGGGGCGGGCGACCATTGCGGTCGATGCGCGCCTTCAACTTCTCGCAGAGGGTGACCAGCGCCTGCTGGGCCGCGGCCAGATCCGGCAGGTCCCGGCCGTAGGTGCTTTCGACGCTGATCGACTTGCGTTCGCGCTCCACCTTGACCGGACGCTCGTCGATGCCGCGGGCGAGTTCATAGAGGCGTCGCCCGAATTTGCCGAACTCGTCCAGCAGCTTGTCGATGGGCTGTTCGCGCAGCTCCTCACAGGTGGTGATGCCCAGCGCGTCCAGGCGGGCGCCGGTGGCGGGCCCCACGCCGTGAAGCTTGCGCACCGGCAGGGCCAGAACGAAGCTTTCTACCAGGTCGGGTGGTATCACCGTCAGCCCATCCGGCTTGTCCCAGTCGCTGGCGATCTTGGCCAGGAACTTGGACGGTGCCGCCCCCACCGACACCGTGATGCCGGTGCGCGCCAGACACTCCTCCTTCAGCCAGCGGGCCATCCAGGTGGCGCTGCCCTTGAATCCCTCGACATCGCTGACGTCCAGATAGGCCTCGTCCAGCGACAGCGGTTCGACCAGTGGCGTCAGCTCATGGAAGATCGCCTGAATCTGCCTCGACACCTCGCGGTACTTGTCGAAGTCCGGCGGAACCAGTGTCAGTTCCGGACACAGGCGCAGCGCGCGGGCGGTCGGCATCGCCGAATGGATGCCGAACTTGCGCGCCGGATAGTTGCAGGTGGTGATGACACCGCGGCCCTCTCGCGCGCCGCCCACCGCCAGCGGAATGTCCCGCAGGGCGGGATTGTCGCGCATCTCGACCGCGGCGTAGAAGCAGTCGCAGTCGGCATGCAGAATCTTGCGTACGGGTGCTGGCATGGGCAGGCAGGCGCTGGCACGACGTCGGTGAAACGGCGACTAGCCCAGGGCCTGGCCGTTGCCACCGCGAATGACCCCAACCCCGACGCCCTCGATATCCAGGCTGTCGCGACGCAGGTCCAGGGTGATGGGCGCGAAGTCGGGGTTCTCGGCCTCCAGGGTGACCTGATGGCCGTCACGCTGGAAGCGCTTGACCGTCACCTCATCCTCCAGGCGTGCTACCACGATCTGGCCGTTGCGGATGCGCTCGGTGCGATGCACCGCCAGCAGGTCACCCTCGAGGATGCCGACGTCCTTCATCGACAGCCCGCGCACGCGCAGCAGATAGTCTGCGCGCGGGGTGAAGTAGTCCGGCGGCAGCGGGCAGTAGCGGTCGATGTGCTCGGCGGCGAGGATCGGGCTGCCGGCGGCGACCTCGCCGATGATCGGCAGGCCCTGCGAGGGGCTGGCTTCCTGGGGCGACTCGTTGGCGGCGCCGGAGTCGGCCTCCTGGGCCGGCAGGCGGATGCCGCGAGAGGTGCCGCGAATCACGCGAATCGCGCCCTTGCGCTCGAGCGCCCGCAGGTGTTCTTCGGCAGCATTGGGGGAGCGAAAGCCCAGGGCGCGTGAAATTTCCGCGCGGGTGGGCGGGTACCCCAGCTCGTTCATGGTCTTGACGATAAAGTCATAGACATTTTGCTGGCGAGGGGTCAGGGGACGTGTCATGCGGCCTCCCACGGGCGGCGATGGAACAGGGTGGCTTGGCGGCGGCTTGCTGCCGGCGCTTGCCAGTGCTGAGGGCGTCAATGCTCGCCCTTGGTGAAGTGTACAGTATGGATGTACATCCAGTAAAACCGCGAAAGGCCAGGAATAGTGTGCCAGGGCACTGGTGTAGTGGGCCGCCGCCTGATGCATTCGTTTGAAACAGGGTGGAGCCAGGGTTGATTGTGCGAGAAGGGCGGCTCCCTTACACTCAAGCCAGTATTCAAACAATTGTTTCCAACTGCCCTTGACAAGACTGGACGGAGCCCGCGAATGGCCCAGACCGATACCGTGACGCGCATCCTGGACACCGCCGAGGTGCTTTTCGCCGAACGCGGCTTCGCGGAAACGTCGCTGCGCAACATTACCGGCAAGGCCAAGGTCAACCTGGCCGCCGTCAACTACCACTTCGGCTCCAAGAAGGCGCTGATCCAGGCGGTGTTCTCCCGCTACCTGGATCCCTTCTCCGATCGCTTTCATGCCGCCATCGATGAGCTCGAGCGCGGCTACGGCGATCGCGTGATTCCGCTGGAGGTGCTGCTCGAGACCATGGCCCGCACCGTGCTCGAGGTACCGGCCGAACGGCACAGCCTCAAGGTGTTCATGCGCCTGCTGGGGCTGGCCTACAGTCAGGCCCAGGGGCATCTGCGTCGCTATATCCAGGACCAGTACGGCACCGTGTTCACCCGTTTCGTGGCGCTGGTGCGCAAGGCCACGCCGGAGCTGCCGGACTCCGAGCGCTTCTGGCGTCTGCACTTTGCGCTGGGCACCGTGATCTTTACCCTGTCTGGGCTCGATGCCTTGCGCGACATCGCCGAGAAGGACTACGACGAGCACGTCTCGGTGCGCGACCTGGTGCGCCGCATGATGCCGGTGGTGGTGTCAGCGCTGAAGGCGCCACTGCCGGAGCCGGCGCCGACGATGCCACCGCCGACGCGCGAGCCAACTGCATAAGCTGAGAAGGGAGTCAGGGTCATGCATACCCCGCAATTGGCAGCGCTTCCCCCCACCGAGGGTGTGTGGGTGGAGGTCGACACCGCGCGCCAGCAGCTGACGCTATGGCGGGGTGAAGACTCTGCCTGGCAATGCCTGGTGTCCACCGGTGCTGCCGGTACCGGCCAGCAAGAGGGCAGTGGCCAGACCCCGCTGGGCTGGCACCAGATCCGTGCGGCCATCGGTAAGGGGCAGCCCGTGGGCTGTGTCTTTCGTGGCCGTCGGCCCACCGGTGAGGTCTACAGCGTGGCACTAGGCCAGGCCCAGCCAGAGCGCGACTGGATCCTGACCCGGATCCTCTGGCTCAGCGGTCTGGAGCCGGGCTTCAATCGAGGCGGCGACGTCGATTCCCAGCGCCGCTATATCTATTTTCACGGCACCCCGCCTGACAAGCCCATGGGGGTGGCCGACTCCCATGGCTGTATTCGCCTGCGTGACGACGACCTGTTGCGGCTGTTCGATGAAGCCACGCCCGGCACGCCGGTGTGGCTGCATGACTGATCACGTCCACTGATCAAGCCAATACAGACGTCAATAAAGGCGTCACTGAGCGAAGTCCTCGTCGGCTCAGGCTTCGTCGAGCCTGGGCTCCTCAGGTCGGCATTCGACATGCCTGGATTCATCAGTCCGGGGCTTGGTCAGATGACGTTGCCCAATTGGAAGATCGGTAGATACATCGCCAGCACCAGGCCACCCACCACCACGCCCAGCACCACGATGATCAGCGGCTCCAGCAGGCTGGTCAGGGTGTCGACGCGATCGTCCACCTCGCGCTCGAAGTGATCCGCCACCCGCGTCAGCATGCTGTCCAGCGCGCCGGCTTCCTCGCCTATGGCCACCATTTGCAGCGCCAGTGGCGGGAAGCGCCTCGTCGCCCGCATCGCCAGGTGGAGTCGCTGGCCACTGGCGACCTCGGTCTGCACTGCCGCCACCGCCTGGCAGTAGACGTCATTGCCGCAGGCCCCGGCAGCGGTTTTCAGCGCTTCCACCAAGGGCACGCCTGCGGCGAAGGCGGTGGCCAGGGTGCGACAGAAGCGTGCGACCGAGGCCTGTTCCAGGATCGTCCCTACCACCGGTAGCCTGAGCGCCAGGCCGTGAGCGGCGAAGCGCGCCCTGGCCGAGCGCTTGATCCACCATCTCGCCGCACCGGCCATCACGCCTGCACTTGCCAGCAGCACCAGCCACCACTGCTGGGCGAACTCAGAAAGCTCGATGGTCAGCCGAGTCAGCGGGGGCAGGCTTGCCCCGACGCCCTCGAACATCTGCTCGAACTGGGGTACCACCTTGATCAGCAGGATGGCGCTGACCGCGATGCCCACCGCCACCACCGTGGAGGGATACCACAACGCCTTGCGAACCCGCGCCTTCAATCGCTCGCGCTTTTCCAGGTGGCCGGCTAGACGCTCGAGCATGCGGTCCAGCGTACCCGACTGCTCACCGGCGGCGACCAGATTGACGTACAGCGCATCGAAGGTGAGCGGGTGGCGGGACAGTGCCTGGGCCATGCTGGCCCCGGCGCTGACGTCCATGCCCAGTGCCTGAACGACTAGCCGCACGGCTGGCTTTGAAAGGCTTTCGCCCAGTACGTGAAAGGCCTGCAACAACGGCACGCCGGCGGTCAGCAGGGTCGCCAGCTGGCGCGAGAACAGGGTGAGATCCCGGGGCGATATCTGGCGTTCGAAGCGCGCAAGCGTGCCGCCCTGGCGCAGCTTGCGCGGGATCACACCAAGCTGGTGCAGCTGTCGTTGGGCCTCGGGACGGCCAGTTGCCAGCAGCACCCCGCTGCGCCGCTGGCCCTGGCGATCCTCGCCTTTCCAGTGCCAGCACCTCTGGCGCGGATGCGGGGGGGCGGAACGGCGTGCACTGCGCAGGTGGTCGCGTGACCCGCTTGACCCGTTTGACCCAGTTGACCCGGCTGAAAGGTGGCTGTGGCCAGCGTGGGAACCCGATCCACCTGAGGCAGAAGAGGTTGGCCCCCCCGGCGTCGCATCAGGCGGGTAGCCACCCACCTGCCCGAGGGGCCCAGGAGGAGAGGCCGGCGAGGACGACGACAGGGACGAAGAGGCAGGCGGAGCCGTCGAAGGCGAACGATGACGAAAGGGCACGTGTCGGTGGACTCAAATGGTGGAGGGAAGGGCGGCGGTCTCATGCGGCGGTGATGCGGCAGACCTCGGCCAGACTGGTCACGCCTTCGAGCACCCGATCAAGGCCGCTGCGACGAAGGTTCGGATAGCCCTGGGCGCGGGCCAGGGCGTCGAAGTCATCGGCGCTGCCCCCTTCCAGAATCAGCCGGCGCATGCGTTGGTCCACCGGCACCACCTCAAATAGCCCGACCCGCCCCTTGTAGCCCTGGGTGCAGTGACGACAGCCCACGGCCTCGTACAGCTCGGCGCTGTCGGCCTCGGCATGGGTCAGGCCCCGTTGCACCAGCACCTCGGCAGGAAGGGTGACCGGGGACCGACACTGGCTGCACAGGCGCCTGGCCAGGCGTTGGGCAACGATCAAGCTGACCGCACTGGCGATATTGAAGGCTTCGATGCCCATGTTCGCCAGTCGCGACAGGGTATCGGCGGCGGAATTGGTGTGCAGCGTGGACAGCACAAGGTGGCCGGTCTGGGCGGCTTTGATCGCGATCTCGGCGGTTTCCCGGTCGCGCACCTCGCCAACCATCACCACGTCCGGGTCCTGGCGCAGAAAGGCACGCAGTGCATTGGCGAAGTCGAGGCCAATGCGTGGCGCCACATTGACCTGGTTGATCCCGGACAGCTTGATCTCCACCGGATCCTCGGCGGTGCAGATATTGCGCTCGACGGCGTTGAGCTGGTGGATGCCGGTGTACAGCGTCACCGTCTTGCCGCTGCCGGTGGGACCGGTGACCAGAATCATCCCCTGGGGACTTGCCAGGGCAGCCTCGAACAGCCGGCGCTGGTCCGGTGAAAAGCCGAGCTGCTCGATACCCAGGCGTGCCGACCTGGCGCCCAGCAGTCTTAGCACGAGCTTCTCGCCATAGACGGTTGGCAGCGAGTTGACCCGGAAGTCGATGTCCTCGCCATCGTCGAGCTGGACCTTAATGGTGCCATCCTGGGGCAGGCGGCGTTCCGAGATGTCCATTCGCGCCATCACCTTGAGGCGCGAGGCGATGCGTCCACGCAGATTAAGCGGCGGCTGGGCCACCTCGTGGAGCAGGCCATCGATGCGAAAGCGCACCCGAAAGGACTCCTCGAAGGGCTCGAAGTGGATGTCAGAGGCACGCTTTCTGACCGCATCACGCAGGATGGTATTGACGAACTTCACCACTGGGGCGTCATCGGCCTGGTCGTTCAGGCTGGAGCTCAGCCCGGAACCCAGCCCGGCATGCAGCTCCTCGTCTAGATCTGCATCCTGTTCAGTGTCGAAAGCCACGCCCTGGCCAGAAGCCAGATCCGACTGCCGTGACGGATGCATCTTTCCCGACCGCTCGTCGGCGCCCGCAGTGTTCACGCCTGTGGCACCAAGCGCGCCCAGGGCGGCCGAGATGGCGCCATCATCGGGGCGATCGGCCCCCAGGTAGGCGTCGAGCAGCATTCGGATCTGATCCAGTGGCGCCAGCGCCGGCTTCAAGCTCTTGCCGGTGACGAACTGCAGCTCACCCAGGCGAGCAAGAGTAGAAGGGTAGGGCACCGCCACGTGCAATTGATGATCATCGAGGCGAAGCGGCAGCACCGAATGCTCGCGCAACAGGGCTTCGGGGAAGTGAGAGAGCGCCGGCAGTTCGCTCGGCTCCAGCTCCTGTAGATCGACAAACGGAAGGTCGTATTCTTCTGCCGCTGCTCGGGTCGCTGGCCCTACGCTCACCAGTTCATGCTCCACCAGGTAGCGCAACAGCGTGCTGTGGCGGTCCTGAGCCTCCCGCTCGGCCCGCAGCGCTGCCGGGGGACTCAGTAACCCCTGTGACACCAGCCGTTGGGCCAATCCACTGTTTGGCCCCTGCGGCGAGTCGTTTCCGAACCCCTGGTCAAATGGCACAGCACCCTCCCTGGAAGTGGGCCCCACGATGGGCCCGTTCACTCCCGTCGGCGACATCCTGAATCTAGCCATCAGTCTACCCCGCGATAGAACGCCTAGAGGGGCCGCACAGGCGGTTTTGTTGTCCGAACCCGAATCGGCGTCAAGGTTTGGGCGTATAGCCCTCAGGGGCGCTCGCAGCCCCAAGTAAGATGCTCCGAACCCGGTAGGGCGGGGTTGCGGGGGTTGATGGCCTGGCTCAGCGCTATTTTCGCCAAGCCGCACCACCGGTCAGGAAGTGCACCACCGTGAAACGGCAAAAAAGCCAACAGGGAGCATCAGACATGGAAGACAGTAAAAGCAGCGCCAGTACCAGTACCAATATCAGTAATTCTGAGCAGAGCGGAACCGTGATACCGGCAGGGCAGGGCGGCTTTACCCTGATAGAGCTGTTGGTGGTGGTGGCCATCATCGGGCTGCTGTCAGCCATCGCCATACCGCAGTACACCAACTTTCAGAAGCGTGCCGCGGTAAATGCCTGCAAGGAAGAGCTGGCGGCGGCCAGGACGGCGTTGGCGGTTGATGGGACCTTTGATGAAGACTCGCCGGACATGGCCAATGCGTACGCGTGGTCTGCATGTCTGGATTCAAGTATTGCCTATACCGCTCCCACCACGACGGAAGAAGGTTCGCTCCTGGGCTGGCCATCCCCGAGCCAATTCGCGGTAGCGGAGAATGCCGCCACCCTCGTCCTGCCCAAGGTCATTGATATCGATAGTCCTTGAGATCGGGCGGGGAAGCTCCAATCGCGTGCTCCCAGGCGCCAGGAAGCGGGCGTCGGGGCTTGGCACCTGGATTCAGGCAACAAGGAGCAGGATCTATTGGAATATCCGTTCATTATCCACCACGGTGGCGCCGATGGCGTCACCGGGAGCTGCCACCGGCTACAGATTTCACCTGACCACGCCATCCTTGTCGATTGCGGGCTATTTCAGGGAGTGGACCTCAAGGGCCAGTCCAGCTTCGAGCGACACCAGATCGAATTTGCGGTCGACGACGTCATCGCCTTGGTGGTGACCCACGTTCATATCGACCATATCGGTCGCCTGCCCTACCTGATTGCAGCAGGGTTCAAGGGCCCCATCATCTGTACCCCGCCGAGTGCGCGGCTGCTGCCGCTGGTGATCGAGGATGCCCTCAAAATCGGCTTTACCCGTGACCGCAGGCTAATCGAGCGTTTTCTTGATACCGTTCAAATGCATCTTGATCCAAGTGCCTATGGCGCTTGGAAAAGCTTGCTGAACGATGAGCGTTACAAGGTCAAGGTGCGTCTACAGAACGCGGGGCATATACTCGGTTCAGCATACGTCGAAATTGATGTTGAGGACGAGCGCGCGAGTCTGGATAATCGCTACGTCTTCTCGGGGGACCTTGGGCCGCCCGACACTCCGCTGTTGCCGGATCCCACACCACTGGAGCGGGCAGACGTGCTGGTGCTCGAGAGCACCTACGGCGATAGAAGGCATGAAGGTCGCAGGACGCGGCGCGCACAGCTCAAGGAAATGATTTATCGTGCACAGCGCGAGGGCGGTAGCGTGGTCATTCCAGCCTTCAGCATCGGCCGCACCCAGGAACTGCTCTACGAAATAGAAACCCTCTTGCACGAGCGGAAGGAAGGAGAGAAAGGCGAACGCCCCCTGATCATCGTCGATTCACCGCTGGCTGCCCGCTTCACCGAAGTATACCGAGACCTAAAGCCCTGGTGGGACAGCGAAGCCAAGGCACGACTCGATGACGGCCGCCACCCCCTCAGCTTCGATGGCCTGGTCACCGTGGACAGCCACGACGACCACCTCGGCATGGTCGAACACCTCGCCACCACCAACACCTGGGCCATCGTCATCGCCGCCAGCGGCATGGTCACCGGGGGCAGGATAGTTAACTACCTCAAGCGACTGCTACCAGACCCCCGGCACACTGTTCTGTTTGTGGGGTACCAGGCAGAGGGCACGGCTGGAAGGCAGATTCAGCGGGCGAAACGGGGAGCCGAAGTCGTTGTCGACGGAGAGCGGATGGCGGTGAATGCCTACGTCAAGAGTATTTCGGGGTTTTCAGCGCACGCTGATCAGAAGAACTTGATCGAATTTGTTTCACAGCCTGGTCAGAAAGTCGATAACGTGCGACTAGTTCATGGAAGTTATAAAAGCCAGTGTATGGTGGCTGACGCTCTTAAAATACTCGTTGCGAATGTCGTTCTGACCAGTAAATTTTGGCTTTAGTACCTCTTGAGCGAAGCATTCTTAATGCAAGACGGGCGGCCTTAATGAGCAAGTGCAACACCTGATCGATCAGATACGCTATCGCTATGACTCATTTCTACCACCACCTTACTGCTGAAGAACGTGCCACCATCATGCTGATGCGTGAAGGTCACTCGATACGCTCCATCGCCAAGTACCTTGGGAGAGCTGCCAGCACGATTTCTCGGGAACTGGCTCGGCATGCGGCATCTTCTCATGCTGGCTATGACGCCAGTCTGGCGGGGTTCAGGGCCACGCTGACGCGACATCGAGCACGACGACAATAGAAGTTGCGCCTTGGTACGCCTCTCTTCGATCTGGTGACCTACCTGTTGCGCTAGTACTGGTCTCCTAGGCAAATAGCCATCACACTGAAGCGCATGTATCCAAATGACCCTACACGTCAGGTCTCTCACAAGGCCATCTACAATGCGCTCTATGTGATGCCCCAAGGCTCGCTGAAAAAAAAAGCTCATTGCTTGCCTTCGGCAGGGGAAGGGAAAGCGGCGTTCACGCAGTCGTGGCAAGGATCGTCGCCGCCAAATTCCTGACTTGGTCAGATTTTTATCTCCGGCTGCCTGAGATCGAAGATCGGCTGATGCCTGGTCATTGGGAAGGAGACCTCATCATGGGGGCAAGCAATGGTTCTGCCGTTGGCACGTTGGTCGAGCGTACGACACGCTTCGTCATCTCGGTGAAAATGGACGGTACGACCGCTACGGATGCGATGGTCGGCTGTAGTGAAAAATTGAACCGTGTTCCACGCTCACTGCGGCTGTCGATGATTTACGACCAAGGGAGCGAGATGGTCAAGCACGCCGAAATATCCCAACGTACCGGGACAGCCATCTACTTCGCCGATTCACACGGCACGTGGCAACGTGGCTCGAACGAGAATACCAATGTTCTGCTTCGACAGTATCTGCGCAAGGGAACGAACCTATCGACGTACACCCAGGAGGAGCTCGATGAAATCGCAGACTCACTCAATACTAGGCCTAGAGAGACGTTGAACGCCAAGACGCCTCTGGAGGTATACGCGGAGGTTCTCCAGAAGTCAGCGCCCGGATCTCTGACACTCCGATAGAGTTGCACTTGTAGTTTGAGACCGCCGTGATACCGCACACTCACAGTTTTTATTGAACAAAGCCGGAAAATCAATATGAAATTTCTAATTACCGGAGGTGCCGGGTTTATCGGGTCGGCAGTAGTCCGCCATCTAATAAAAAACACCAGTCATGAAGTCGTCAATATTGACAAGCTTACTTACGCTGGAAATTTGGAATCACTTGCTGAGATTGAAGACTATAATCGTTATTCCTTTGTAAGGGCTGATATATGCGACATGGATACCGTCTCAGAGGTTTTCGAAAGATACCGCCCAAATATTGTTATGCACCTTGCAGCTGAAAGTCATGTGGATCGGTCCATTGATGGTCCGGCTGATTTCATTAAAACCAATATCGTTGGCACGTATCAGTTACTCGAGGCAGCCCGCATATATTACAATAAATTGCAGAAAAATAATTTGAAAAAAAAAGATCGATTTCGCTTTCATCATGTTTCTACAGATGAAGTCTATGGAGACCTTGAAGGCCCCGAAGAGCTATTCACTGAAGCAACATCTTATACGCCAAGTTCGCCGTATTCGGCGAGTAAAGCTAGTTCTGATCATCTAGTTAGAGCGTGGCAGCGAACTTTCGGTTTGCCTACGCTTGTTACAAACTGTTCGAATAATTATGGTCCTTATCATTTTCCTGAAAAGCTTATTCCATTGACGATACTTAATGCTCTGGCAGGGAAAGCTCTACCTGTGTATGGGGATGGCAAACAGGTAAGAGACTGGCTCTTTGTTGAAGATCACGCAAGAGCATTGGTAGAGGTGGCGACTAAAGGAGCCATCGGCGAAACGTATAATATTGGTGGCCATAATGAGAAGAAGAATATTGAAGTGGTAAGGTCTATCTGTAATCTACTTGAAGAGTTGGCCCCCGAAAAACCAGGAGGCGTAAAGAAATATCAAGATCTTATATCCTATGTTGATGATCGCCCTGGTCATGATTTTCGCTACGCTATTGATGCTTCGAAAATTCAAAAAGAGCTGGGCTGGATCCCAAGAGAAACGTTTGATTCTGGCTTGCGAAAAACTGTCGAATGGTATCTTCACAATAGTAATTGGTGGAAAAGAGTCCGGGACGGTAGTTATCGGGGGGAGCGATTAGGCTTGATGTGAAGTCTGAGCTTTTTCAAACTGATTAAAAGATGGGAAACATAATATGGCGCGTAAAGGTATAGTGCTCGCAGGTGGCTCAGGAACTCGGCTTTACCCAATTACGATGGGAGTATCAAAGCAGTTGCTTCCAATATACGACAAGCCGATGATTTACTACCCGCTATCTGTGCTAATGCTTGCAGGCATACGTGAGATTTTAATAATAACTACTCCGGAGGATAGAGCTGGTTTCGAAAGACTATTAGGAGATGGGCGTCGCTTAGGTGTAAGGCTTAGCTATGCTGAACAGTCTTCCCCAGATGGATTAGCTCAAGCTTTTATCATTGGAGAGGATTTTATAGGGCAGGATAGTGTTTGTTTGGTTTTGGGTGATAATATTTTCTATGGACAAGGCTTTACTCCAAAACTACTACAGGCATCAGAGAAGGAATGCGGAGCAACCGTTTTTGGCTATCAAGTCAAGGATCCCGAACGCTTCGGTGTGGTGGAATTTGATGATCAATATCAAGCGATATCACTGGAAGAAAAGCCGAAGAATCCAAAATCAAATTTTGCAGTGACAGGTTTATATTTTTACGACAATGATGTTGTGGCTATAGCTAAATCAGTGAAACCATCAGAAAGAAATGAACTCGAAATCACATCAATTAACCAAGAGTATTTGTCACGAAAAATGCTGACTGTTGAAGTTCTTGGTCGTGGTTACGCATGGTTGGATACAGGTACACATGAAAGCCTTTTAGAAGCCGCTCATTTCGTTGAAACAATTGAAAAGCGACAAGGTTACAAAATAGCATGTTTAGAGGAAATCGCTTTTAATAAAAAGTGGTTAACTGCTGCGAAGTTGAATGAACTGGCTAGGCCTTTAAGTAAAAATAGCTATGGCCAGTATTTGCTGTCAATTGCTCGGGAGCATTCATGTCGTTAGTTAAATGGGTGAATTTTCCTGTTAAAGGAGATGAAAGAGGATCTCTGGTAGTATTGGAAGCGAGCAGATCCGTTCCTTTTCAGATAAAACGTGTTTACTATTTGTTTTCCACCAAAGAGGATGTTGCACGCGGCTTCCATGCTCACAAGGAGCTTTACCAGGTCGCTGTTTGTGTGGCTGGGAAGTGTCGGATGCTCTTAGATAACGGCTCAGAAAAACAGAGCGTTTGGCTTGATTCTCCACATAAAGGAATAATGCTAGAAAAGCTAGTTTGGCATGAGATGTATGATTTTAGTGAAGATTGTGTGCTAATGGTATTAGCTGATAGTTATTACGATGAGGAAGACTATATTCGTAACTATGATAGCTTTCTTCGGGTGGTGAAAAAAAATCATGATACATGAAAAAGCTGATATTTCCGATTGCGAAATTGGTGTTGGTACACGTATTTGGCAATATTCGGTGGTGATGAAAGGTGCGAAAATTGGACGAGATTGTAATGTTTGCGCACATACTCTGATCGAAGGTGATGTGGAAATTGGGGACCGAGTAACTATAAAGTCCGGGGTTTTTATTTGGGATGGTACTCGTGTTGAGTCAGATGTCTTTATTGGGCCAAATGTTACGTTTACCAATGATCCTTACCCTCGCTCGAAGCACTATCCGGGGAAGTTCTCAGGCATTACTTTGAAAAAGTGCTCTAGTATAGGAGCAAACGCGACGCTTCTGCCTGGAGTTGTAGTTGGTGAGAAAGCAATGATAGGAGCGGGTGCCGTGGTTACAAAGGATGTACCAGACCGTGCAGTAGTAGTTGGAAATCCTGCTAAGATAGTGAGGTTTCTTGAGAAATGATTCCCTTTCTTGATCTAAAAGCATGCAATCAGGCATACCGGGATGAGCTTATAGAGGCTGCCAGCAGGGTTATTGACTCTGGCTGGTATATTCAGGGACAGGAGGTTGGAAGTTTTGAAAAAGAATTTGCTGATTATTGTGGTGCACAATTTTGTGTTGGAGTAGGGAATGGCCTAGATGCCCTGACACTGACGCTTCGGGCATGGAAAGAACTAGGTAAGCTAAATGAAGGCGATGAGATAATTGTACCGGCGAATACTTATATTGCGAGTATTTTAGCGATCACAGAGAATCGACTGGTACCAGTCCTCGTCGATCCTGATGAATATAGTTTTAACCTATGTCCAAAAAGAGTAAAAAAAGCTATCACCAGCCGGACTCGTGCTATTCTACCTGTGCATTTATACGGTAGATTGGCGGATATGCCTGCTATAATGGATATCGCTGGTCAATATGACTTGTTGGTGCTAGAGGATTCTGCCCAAGCTCATGGCGCCAGTAAAAATGGGAAAAGGGCGGGGAGTTGGGGGCACGCTAGTGGCTTTAGTTTTTATCCGGGGAAAAATTTAGGCGCACTTGGTGATGCTGGAGCTGTTACGACTGACGATGAAGAGCTTGCTACTGTTATTCGTGCGTTAGGGAATTATGGTAGCTTAAAAAAATACGAAAATACTTATCAAGGAGTCAATAGCCGCCTCGATGAAATCCAAGCAGCGATGCTTAGAGTTAAGCTCAGATATTTGGAAATTGATAGCAATAAAAGGAAAAGCTTAGCTCTGCAATACGAATCTGGGTTAGACAGTGATATTGTATCTAAGCCTGAGTTTGTAGGAAAGTCGATTGAAGAGCTTGAATCCCACGTATTTCATTTATACGTTGTCCGTACCAAAAATCGAGATTCCTTGCAGAGATATTTGCTTGAAAAAGGAGTAGGAACAATTGTTCATTATCCGGTCCCGCCTCATCAGCAAATAGCTTATCAATCATTCAAGAGCTGTAACTTTCCAGTTACTGAAAATATTCACAACGAGGTCCTCAGCTTGCCTATTAGCCCATCGTTATCTAGCAAAGAAATTGAATCCGTTATCGAAGCAGTTAATAGTTTTCAATGAACTTTTTCAGAACGTCACTACTCAGTTTCGTCGCTACTGTTATAAAGATGCTCGCGATGCTTGCTGTGAACAAGGCAGTGTCGGTAGCCATTGGTCCATCGGGCGTAGCAATAATTGGTCAGTTTCAGAATGTAATACAGATATCAATGACAGTAGCTCAAGGCGGAGTGAATACTGGAGTAACGAAGTATATTGCCGAATATAACAAAAGTGATTCCGATATACGCTTCTTCATCTGTGCTGCGTTTTATATTTCCCTTTTCTGTACAATGCTTGTATCCCTTGCCTTGATATTTTTTTCAGGCTATATTTCAGAGTATATTCTTAATGACGATACTTTTTCTTATGTTTTTGTTTTATTTGGAGGGACAATTTTTTTATATGTAGGTAATCAGCTTTTTTTGTCAATTTATAATGGTTTGAAGGAAATAAACAGTTTTGTATTTATAAATATAGTGCAGAGTGTTTTTAGTTTGTTTTATACAACTACTTTGGTTTTTTTATATGGGGTTGACGGAGCGCTAATTTCTCTTGTTACAAATCAGTCAATAGTCTTCTTGATCGCTTTGTATCATTCTAGAAATCATGGTTTTTTAAGGTTGTCTGCGTTAAGTAACGGTGTTCGTTTCGTTGACTTTAAGCGTCTCCTGAAATATTCAGTGATGACTATAACTACAGCTATAGTTGTTCCTGTCTCGCATATATTTGTTAGGAATCATATTGCTGCGGTGGTGGGGAATGATGAAGCAGGTTATTGGCAAGCAATTTGGTATATTTCCATGATGTATCTGATGGTTGTTACTACTACTCTTAGTATTTATTATTTGCCAAGGCTATCTGAATTAGTAGAGAAAAAAGACGTTCGAAAAGAGCTGTTTTTAGGTTACAAGGTTCTGATTCCGATAGTTTCTTTTGGGGCTTTAGCAATTTACATGATGAGAGATTTTATAATTTTATTACTTTTTAGTGATCAGTTTCTACCTATGCGGACTTTGTTTGCATGGCAATTGATGGGAGATGTTGTAAAAATAGCTGGTTGGCTACTAGCTTATATAATGCTGGCAAAGGCGATGATGAAGCTATTTGTTGTGACTGAGGTATTGTTTTCTGTTCTCTTTGTGATTCTATCTTATACATTTTTGGATATTTATGGCTTGGTGGGTGTTACTTACGCTTTCTTTACTAATTACTTAATTTATTTTTTTGTAATGCTTGCATGTATGAGAAGAGAGCTTTCTTAAATATAACTTTTTCATCTTTTTTGATCCTGGCTCATTTTTGGTGGCTTTGATGTTAAGTCGACTAAAAGAAGCTATCCTTTGATAGGTGCCCGTGGACTTCTTCGCCAGTTTACCCAGGAGCACTGCCGTGGACATCAAGCTTAATAAGCAAGCGAAAACAACCCCAAAGATCCGAGCAGAGATTCAAGCGGCTCCTGCTCACATCACCGGCACGGTAATGGCGGAGCGCTTTGGTGTCAGCGACATGACGATACGGCGGTGGCGACACCGTGATGATGGCTATGATCGCCCCAACATGAAGTGACCCCCTCCATAGCTGCAAAGGGTATAGTGCAGGCATCAGGAGGACAGGATTAGCGACGAAAACCCCATCAAGCGATGGACTGCGAAGCGCAAGGCCGCCGTGGTCATGGACATGACCACAGCGGCTGAGGTGGCTCGCCAATACGATCTTACCGTCTCCGAGATCGATGGCTGGATCGATGAGGCTCAGCGAAGCATGGAAAACGGGTTCAGGGCTCGCCCGAAAGACGTTCGCGAGCAGTACTAATCCGAGCTGCGGGAGACCAAAGAGGCGCTGGGCGAGGCCCATCTGCAGATTTACGCACTAAAAAAGTTTCGCCGCCTGCTCGACGAGGACGAGAACTCGCAAGGTCGCTGCAGGCGGAAATGGCCCAGCAGGGCCACGTGGTTTCGCTCGTCAAACTCTGTCAGTGGCTGGGGCTTCCCCGGCGGACGCTGTATTACCGTCCCAGGCCGCGGCAGCGCACGATCAATACTGAGCTGACCACCAGAGTGAAACTGACCCTGGAACAATTCCCCACCTACGGCTATCGCCGACTGGCGTGCGTCCTGGGGGAGAACCGCAAGCCGATCCAGCGCATCCTGTAACTCAAAGGCTGGCAGGTACGCAAACGGCCTCAGGGCTTTCGTCCTCGTGCCAGGAGCCTGCCATCCGTCGCCTCGAGACCTGATGAATGGTGGGCGACCGATCTCACCCATATGGTGCGGAAAGGATCGACGAGCCAGCCTGGCAGTGATCATCGACTGCTGCACGCGAGAGATTCTCGGCTGGCGATTATCCGACAATGGCAGCAGCAAGACCGCAGAAGCCGCGCTGGAGGAAGCGCTGATCTATCGGCTCGCGCGTTCAGCAGCCATTGGCCCTTCGCTCTGATAATGGGCTTGTGTTCAGCAGCCGTCACTACACGGGGACGGTAAAGGCCTACGGCCTGACGCAACAGTTCACGACGCCATATACACCGGAACAGAATGGGCTCGTGGAGCGTTTCTTTCGGTCCTTGAAGGAGTAGTGCATCTGGCTCCATCGCTTTGAATCGTTGGGCCAGGCCAGGGCTGTCATCAATCGCTGGATTAGGTACTACAACGAGGAGCGGCCACATCAGTCTTTGAGCTATGTGGCACCCCGAGCACACCCGGCGTTAGTCGCCGAGGGTGTGCAGAAACCAGGGGGTCACTTCATGCTCCGCGAGGTCAGAAAGAGCCATCGCCGGAAGCGCGATAGCTACGGCAGCCGCTGCATGGCCGGAGAGCTTCAACGCCGCGGCGACGAGGTCGGCCGTTACCAGGCCTGTAGCTTGATGCGGGTACCCGGTGTAGAGGCTAAGCAGCGGCGCCGCTGGTTTCATACAACCGACAGTGAGCATAGCCTGCTGGTGGCGCGCAATCTGCTGAACCGCAAGTTCTCGGTGGCGACATCGAACCAGGCCCGGGTGGCCGATATCACGGCGATCTGGGCGCTTGAGGGCTTGGCTCTATCTAGCAGCGGTGCTCGACCTCCACGGCCGGCAGCTGGTGGGCTGGGCGATGGCGGATTACATGCGCACACAGTTGGTACTGGACTCCCTGGAGATGGCCGTGGGACGCCGGTAGCCCGAGAAAGGACTGATACATCAGAGCGACCGCGGTAGTCAGTACGCGTCACATGACTACCGATCCGCGCTGGATCGTCGCGGGTTCTAGGCCTCGATGAGCCGCAAGGGTAACGGCTAGGATAATGCTGTCATGGGGGGCATCTTCGGTTCACTGAAAAGCGAATGGCTGGCTGGTCAGCGATACTGGAGCCGACAGGCCGCTCGCAGGGACGTGATCGAATACATTGAGATGTAGTACAACTGCTGCCGGCTCCACTCAACCCTAGGTTTTGTCTGAAAAGTCTGCACGCAAACAACGGTCTATGCAGGCCAGGCATACCATCGCCTTGAAACTTCTGGCGAGCTTGTCATAGCGCGTGCAGACACGGCGTAGTTCTTTGATCCAGCCGATGCAGCGCTCGATGACGTTCCTTTCCCGGTAGCGCGGCTTGTCAAATCCCCTGGACGCCCCCGGCAGTGGCTTTCGGTGCATCTTGCGTCTGGCAATGATCGGCTTCATCCGGTGGCGGTCGCAGTACCGGCGGAGGGAATCACTGTCGTAGCCTTTGTCCGCCACGATGTATCGGCAACGTTTACGTGGTCGTCCCTCTCGCCCAGGCAAATGTACGTGCTCCATGGTCGGGCCAAAGTGGCGGGTATCCGAATCCTGCCCCGGCGACACGGTGAACGTTAGTGGCCAGCCATGCCGATCGCAAAGCATGTGGATCTTGGTGGTCAGGCCGCCTCGGCTGCGCCCCAGCGCAAGGTCTATGGGTTCTTTCGATCCCCCTTTTTGCCGCCCCCAGAGGCGGCGCGGGTGGCGCGAATCGACGTCGAGTCGATCATCCAAGTGTCCAGATCCATCAGGCCATCTTCTCGCAAGCAGAGCTGGAGCCGCGCCAGGATGGTCTCGAAGGTGCCGTCATCGCGCCACTGACGAAAGCGGTCATAGACGGTCTTCCATGGGCCGTAGCGCTCTGTCAGATCGCGCCATTTGGCGCCTGAGCACAGGATCCAGAAGATCCCGTTCAGCACTTGGTGGTCATCTCGGCGAGGGCGGCCCATTGGTTGGCAGGGCGAGACGATGTCCTTAATCATCTCCCAGCTTTGAGCGGAGAGCTCGTAGCGTCCTGCCATGCGGTCACCTATGCAGTTGCGGCATCGGCCACATTAGCAAATCCGACTTTTCGGACAAAACCTAGGCTACCAGACGCCGAGGGAGATTGAATTGGCAGCTGAGGTTTTAAAATGTGTCCGCTCTGACCTGACCAGAACATTTTTCCATCGGATTGTTGAAAAGGCCCCGTTCAAGATCCAGAAGTGCTCACTGACAATGAAAAGAGCTTTACGGATCGTTTCAACTCTGGTGGTGAGCGAAAGCCCACTGGCCAGCATCCGTTGGATCAGGCATGCGCAAAGCACCGAGTGGAGCATCGTCTGATTCTAGCAGGCCTTCCTCAAACGAACTGAATGGTGGAACGCTTCGATGGCCGAATCAGTGATGTATTGGCGACGCGTCGCTATGTCTCTGGCGAAGACCTGGTACAAACGCTGAAGCGCTCCAGTTGGCTGTACAATCACCACATCCCACAAAAGGTGTTGAAGCACCAGGCCTCCATAGCTACGATGAAAGATCGGCAGAGGAGGCGTCCAGAGATATTCACCAAGCACGTAATCAATCATCCGAGACTCAACAAGTAAAAAAGACTCAGCTAGCAAGTATTTTAAACGACTACATAGATATTATTTTTGTCTAAAGTGTGTTTACTGAATTTTACATTTTTCTGGTGGTGAAATGATATTGTTGATTGGTGAATTCTCATCTGTTCATTATGAACTGAAACGGGGGATGTATGAGTTGGGTATTGACAGTCTAACTGTCTCCGACGGTGATTCATATAAGAGAATTGATGCGGACATCATTGTTGAGAAATCTTGTAATAGCAGATATGCTTTTGTTCTGCATTGGCTAGGGTTGTCAGGAATTTCTAAATTTATATCAGTTAAAAAGAAATTAAAGCGGTATGGGAGATTTGAGGTAGTACAGATAATAAATCCAGTTGCAATAGAGGCGCTAGGAGCGATTGGAAATATTTTACTAATAAGATATCTAAAAAAGAATAGTGAAATTATTTCGCTTTGCGCCTTAGGGGATGATTTTTATTGGGTAAGGGCATGTGTTTTTAAAAAATATAAGTACTCTCCCCTGGACCGATGGCTAAAATCTCCAGTAAAGTTATTTAGAAAGTATCAGTATTCGCTTAGATATATTTTTAGCCCGCTGTACGTTTTTCTTAACTTCTATGCTGTTCGTTCCGCAGCCTATATTGTTCCAGGATTAGAAGACTACAAGATTGCTTATGGGAATCATCCAAAATTATGTAATGTTATACCTCTTCCTATAGGAAAAGATAAATTTAAGGCGCCAAGAAAAACTCATTACCCGGTAAGAATATTTCATGGTTGGCAGCCCGGGAAAGATATTCGAAAAGGAAATGATATATTGGATAGTGCTGCGAAGGAATGTGTTGATATATTAGGAGAAGATAAGGTAAGATATGAAGTGGTCAGTGGTGTGGCATATTCGGAATATGTTAAAAAATACGGTGATAGTGATCTTTTTCTCGATCAAATATATAGCTATGATAGAGGTGTAAACGGGGCTCTCGGAATGGCTGCTGGGAAAGTTGTTTTCTCAGGTTTTGAGTATGATAGATGCCCAGATAATATGGTTATTGGAGTGAATGCCACCGCAGATAAAAGTTTAATGGTAGAAAAGATGTGTGAATTGGTTAATGATATCGATGAAGTTGACAAAATAAAGAGTGCCGCATACGAGTATGCAAGTGTTCACCATTCGTCAGAGACTGTTGCGCGAAAATACCTAGAGCTCTGGGGTATAGGATAAACGCTATTTCCATACATACCTAGTAGCAGAGTTACGATGACTACTGTTATACGGTAGGAGGGTGGAAAGGTGGCGTACCCTGTTGATTGATCTCGCCAGATCACTATCAACAATGAGTGGAGACACCATGATCAATTTTACCTTCCAGGCTTTTTCACGAGCAGAACCCTAAGTCACCGACACGCTGTACGAGCTGCTGCGCCAAGATGCCTGTGACCTGTTCGCCAAGGCCGTCGAGGATGAGTTAGCCTCCATCCCGTCGCAGTATGCTGATCAGCGGCTCGACGATGGCCACTAGGCCGTGGTCCGCAATGAAGTGACCCCCTCCATAGCTGCACAGGGTATAGTGCAGCCATCAGGAGGACAGCATGAGCGACGAAAACCCCATCAAGCGATGGACCGCGAAGCGCAAGGCCGCCGTGGTCATGGACATCTTCAAGGGCAAGACCACGGCTGGTCTTTCCCACCAACAGTGGACACCCCGTTAAGGCAGTACACTGAACGAGGTGATCCCATGGCAAGGCAAGCAATGTCGATGAAGAAGACTCGCACCCGTTACTCCGAGGTCTACAAGGACGAGGCCTTGGCACTCGCTGACCGTGTTGGTGCCAGTGCCGCCGCCCGCGAGCTGGGTCTTCAACCCAGCCAGCTCTACCAATGGCGAGCCAAGGCTCAGCAGCAGCAGAGTGCCTCGGCTCGCGAGCAGGCCTTGGCGGAAGAGAACGCGAGGCTCAAGCGTCAGCTGGCTGAGAAGTCGGAAGAGCTTGAAATCGCAAAAAAAGCCGCCTTGCGCTCAACCGGTCAATGCAACGGTGGTGGATAAGACTTCGGCAGGTGTCTTGTAGCCCAGCGTTTTCCTGGGGCGCTCGTTAAGCCGCATGGCCACCTGATCAAGGTCTTGCTGGGTGAACGTGGATAGATCCGTCCCCTTTGGGTAGTACTGTCTTAGCAGGCGGTTGGTATTCTCGTTGGTTCCCCGCTGCCATGGGCTCTGAGGGTCGCAGAAGTAGACTTGAATATCGGTCGCAACCGTGAAGTCCTTATGTGCCGCCAGCTCTGTGCCCCGATCCCATGTCAGAGATCCTCTCAGACCAGCCGGCAGCCGCTGGGCCTCTCTTATCAAGCCAGCGATCACACTGGTCGTATCCTTGCCATCCACCTGAACTAGCATGGTGAAGCGAGAGTGACGCTCGACCAACGTAGCAATGTGGGAATTTCTGGCACCGGTGATCAAATCTCCTTCCCAGTGCCCCGGAATCGCCCGGTCCTCCGCCTCTGGAGGACGTTCTCGGATGGACACCGCATCCCTGATCTGTCCGCGCGGCTGACTCGTAGCAAGCTTGGAGCGGCGCATCATGCGCTTATAACGCAGATGCTGCATCAGTTCCTTCTTCAGTACACCGCGCGCTTGGATGTAAAGGCTGCGGTAAATCGTCTCATGTGACACCTGCATGCGCCGGTCTCTCGGGAAACGGAGTTTCAGCCAGCCCGAGATCTGCTCAGGAGACCACTGTAGTGCAAGCTTTTCCGCGACGAGCTGCCGCAGTTCGGGGACAGTTGCCAGATGGCACACCTTAGGGCGTTTGGCATGCTCCCATGCAGCCTCATCAGCAGTACTGGCCCGATACCGGTCGCGTCCTCCATGGCGAGCGACTTCCCGGCTCACCGTGGAAACAGAGCGCCCCAGTTGCTGGGCGATTCGCCTAAAGGACTGACCAGTGGCAATACCACGGGAGATCGTCTCCCGCTCAGCCAGGGCCAAGTGCCGACTGGATCGTGAACGAGGGTGCGGTGCAATACCACCGCTGGTGGACAGAACACGATGTACCGACCCTGGATGCTGACAAAGTAGCCGACTGACCTCACTTAACGATTGACCTGCTTGCCACTGCTCCCAGAGCAACTGCTTCTGGTTTGCGGAGAGTCCTCCTGGCCGTCCTCGTCTTGCCATATCGTTCCCTGTAGGGTGGCTGTGTTGCGATGACCAGTTGAGCGTACCGCGGTGTACTTCGCGAAAAGCCTGAAGTGAAGTACGCCTTCATCGAGTAGCATCGTCAGGCCTTCAGCATTCAACGGATGTGTGCGTTTCTCGGTGTCGCCCGCAGCGGCTACTACGCCTGGCGACTGCGGGGAGGTGTACCGTCTCCTCGCCGCCGCCGGCAAGCGCTCACCGATCAGCGCGTGGCTCAGGCCTTCGAGCAGGGCAAGGGGCGCTCAGGCGCCCCCAGGCTGACCCATGACCTGAACGATGCTGGCGTAGCCATCTGCCTCAATACCGTGGCTGCCAGCCTCCGTCGGCAAAACTTGCGGGCGAAAGCCGCGCGTAAGTTCAAGGCCACGACGAACTCACGGCATGGCCTGCCCGTCGCACCGAATCTGCTGGAGCAGGACTTCAGTGCTACGGCGCCGAACCAGAAATGGGTCGGCGACATCACTTACCTGGCGACTGGTGAGGGCTGGCTCTACCTGGCGGTACTGATTGACCTGTATTCACGCAAGGTGATCGGCTGGGCGATGAGCGAGCGCATGACCGCTGACCTGGTCGGCGACGCGCTTCAGATGGCGCTGTGGAGCCGCAAGATGCCCAAGGGCGTCATCGTGCATAGCGACCGTGGTAGCCAGTATTGTTCGTCCCTGTACCAGTCGGTGCTGA
Source organism: Halomonas sp. SCS19 (assembly GCF_040147015.1). Taxonomy (NCBI): domain Bacteria; kingdom Pseudomonadati; phylum Pseudomonadota; class Gammaproteobacteria; order Oceanospirillales; family Halomonadaceae; genus Halomonas; species Halomonas sp. SCS19. The sequence continues at coordinate 5,271 of NZ_JAMSHN010000003.1, read as the reverse complement.
CCCGGCACGACCTCCGGTGCAGCATGAGTGCCAAGGGCAACTGTTACGACAATGCCTGCGCCGAGAGCTTCTTTCACAGTCTCAAGGTCGAGGCCATTCACGGCGAGCGACTCACGACCCGAGAAACCATGCGACGGCAGGTGTTCGAGTACATTGAGTTGGACTACAACCGGCAACGCCGGCACAGCGCGATCGGGATGATCAGCCCAGAGGCCTTCGAGGCTCGAATGATCGCTTAGACCGGTGTCCACCAGTGCTGGGTAAGATCAGTTCGCCTGAGGACCAACTACAGCCGAATTGGCCGCTCCCGCGCGACAACCCTGGCGATGGTCTTCAAGCTACTCCAGCGTGCCCAAAAGCGACGGCGGCGTATCAAGCACTCCCAGAAGTTGGAGCTAGTCGACAACAATGTCGAGATTCGGAATGGAGAGCAGGTAACCGATCAGTCAGACAAAAATGTCGCCTGACCGTCATCGACCAAATTTGACGATAACTACGGGCCGCCGCGGTTGCATTCCAACGCATGGTCTACGGGTACGGCGGTCTCAATGACCATGCGCAGCATGTGCCCATCAGATATAGTGTTGCTCTCGGTTATTGAGACCACCGTGAGTTGGTGACGCGCTTACAAATTTTCCGGCACTGCAGGCTCACTCAGTGAACAGATGAATGAGCCGGGTGAATTCAACGCAATCATTCGATGTTTGATGACAGATTGGTGATTGGATAGCGGTGACGCGTCAAGCAATAGAATGTAAGGCCGCATTATAATGCATTCAATAAAGAGTGACTTTAGGTTTGTAATGATTATATGAATATCGACAAAAAAACTATTGTTTTATACTTTTTTATTCCCGTGTATTCCTTTTTTTCACTAAAAGTCGCGTATTCGTCAGTTTTTATTGGTGACACTGAAGTGTACAAAGCTTTCTTCGATAATATTAGCTTTAAAAGCTTGTCAGACTACGGATTAGAAATTGTTGTACCTGTCATAATGTATTTTTTCCGTAGTATGGATTTTAGTTTTTCCTTTTTTTTATTGTCTACATTGCTATATTGGGTTGTGATTCTATTTTTTGTTAAAAAATTCTTCAATATTTATTGTTACTTTCTTTTATCTGTTTTCTTGTGCTCACCAATTTTTATGGAAAACGTGGTATATTTAATTAGGCAATATTATTCATTTTTATTTCTTTTAGCAGTCTTTATTTTGCCTAAATATTTTGTACTAAGGTCTGTTCTTATTGTTTTTTCTGTTTTAGCGCATGTTACTTCAGTATTATATTTACCATTCCTATCTAAAGCAGTGTTACGATTTGTGCTAAAGACAAGATTTCAGGTTGTTATTTTTTTTGTTATAATAATTGTGTTTTTTTGTAATATAGATATCGTTCGCTTGATAATAGAAATTTCTAGTTATATTGTGGATGTTGCTAATATCGACACATTGAAAGCAAAAATGAGTTTTTACCATAGTGAAGAGTATCTAACTGTTGGTAAAGTTAGTACAGTAATGTTGTCACTTGTTTTTATAAATTTTATGCTTTCTTTTTTCTTGCTTGAATTTCAACCGTCTAGAGTCATTTTTCTTGTCTTTATTCAATCCTCAATTGTTATAAGCCTCTCGGAAAATATTGTACTGGCTAACAGGTTGGGGTTCTTAGGGTATTACTTTTCCATACCAGCTTTTTTGTTTCTTTTATCGAAAACAAGGACATTATCAAATGCAACCTTTAGTAAGAGTGGTGTCATTATCGTCAGAAAAAGAAAGAAGAGCTACGATTAAAAGGCAGTTAAATGAGAAGGGGTTTGAGTTCAGTTTTTTTGATGCTGTTGATTTGAGAAGATCCACAGAAGAAAGTGTTCGCACATTTTTTAGAAAAGACGAAATCTCGACATTGACTCGAGAAATGACAAGGGGAGAAGTTGGTTGTGCGCTAAGCCACATGAAGTTGTATCTGGAAATATCTAATTGTAATTCTCCTGTTGCTTTGGTTTTAGAGGACGATGCAGATATTTCAAGGGTTAATAAAGAAAACCTTTCATACATTACAAGTATGATTGAAAACGATCAGGCTGATATTGTTATCTTAGGCTACTCAAAGCTCTCTATTAAGGATGAACCATTTTTTTATCAGTGTGAGCCAATTAGAATAGTAAATTCTTATTTGTCTTACACGATCGGTAAACCTTGGGCGAACTGGACATGTGGTACAGTCGGATATTTAATTTCACGGAAAGCGGCTTGTCGAATTGTGTCTGATTTTAAAAGTGCTGATAGCGCTTTACAAGTATCCTCTGTGGCTGATGATTGGTCTTTTTTCGAAAAGAAGTATGGCCTTAACATTTTTCACGTGAGGCCGTTGCAGGTTTTTGAGGATTTCAATGGTTTTGATAGTTCAATAGAGCCAGACCGGCGTGAAGTATCTGGTTCGAGAATAAGGTACTTGAATTTTCTAAGATTGTTGAGAGGCCAGTTTAGAAGAGTGGCATGGTGGATAGGTTTTAGATGAAAAAAATTCTATATGTGGTTACTTGTTTAGGGATGGGGGGGGCCGAACGACAAGTTGTCGATTTGGCGGATTGTTTCTCGAAAAAGGGAAATGAGGTAAAGATCGCTTACTTGATTGAGCCAAGCCTTGTTGTTCCCAGTTCAGAAAATATAGAGATTGTTTTGCTCTGTCGTTCAAGATCAATGTTTGGCTTAGTTAGGGGCTTGTTTTCTTTCATTGCATTAGTTAGGCGGTTTCGACCTGATGTTGTACATAGTCATATGTACCATGCCAATATATTTGTTAGAGTTTCTAGATTTTTTATACACTTCCCTAAGTTAATTTGCACCGCTCATAGTAACAACGAAGGTGGTGTGGGAAGAATGCTGATATATCGCGCGACTGATTTTTTGGGCGACGTTTTTTCAAATGTTAGCAATATAGCTGTTGAGAGCTTTGAGAGAAAGAAAGCTGCACCTAAAAAAAGTATGATAACTGTCTATAATGGCATTGACACCGAGAGATTTAAATTTAATCCCTTGGCTAGAGAGAAAGTTAGGTCCTGCTTAGGGTTGAATAATAAAAAAGTATTTATAGCTGTAGGAAGGCTTAGTGTAGAGAAGGATTATCCGAATCTAATATTATCCTTTAAGTGTCTAACAGAAAAGTTTCCAGATGCGCGGTTGGTCATCGTCGGTACGGGAGTGGAAGAAAATAACATTCGTAACCTAATTCGTATTGAAAGTCTTGAAAATAGAGTGCAAATGCTGGGGTTGAGGAAAGATATTAGTGAATTGCTGTCGGCAGCAGATATCTTTGTATTGTCATCCTCGTTTGAAGGTTTCGGGTTGGTAGTAGCGGAAGCGATGGCAACGAATTGTTATGTCGTTGCAACTGACTGTGGTGGTGTAAAGGAAATTGTCGGAAATCATGGTGTATTGGTGAAGCCAGGAAGTGTAGATGAGATGTCAAGTGCTTTGATAATGGCGTACAACAAAGATTGGGAAAGAATAGAGAATGATCAGTGCCGCGATAGAATTAGACGAAAGTTTAGTTTAAATTCTGTGGTTGAGCAATGGGATGAAATATATGCCAAGTCATACTAGATAGTCTGAAGTCTCTTCTAAAAGCTGCACAGACTGTAGCGCAGTGATCTTGTCCTGTTTTTTGACACCCCGTTAAGGAGCTACTTTGTACGAGGTAACTCATGACAAAGCCAGCACTACCCATCAAGAAACAACGTGTCCGCTACACCGACTCCTACCGTGTGAAAGCTCTGAAGCTCTATTGCTCGCTGAACTGGCGCGGGTTGCCACTGCCGCTTAGGTTCTAGCTCCAGCCGAGTCAGCTCTATCAATGGCGTGCTAAAGCGCCAGCAGCGGAAAAGTGTGATGCAGAAACCTGAGAGTCATTGCAACACAATTAAGCAGTGCCCAAATTTTTTGGCACGATCAGAAAGGTAAGAATCCTGAAACGAGGCATAGATTGAAGATAGCACTAGTTTCTCAGAATGTTAGCCCAGGGCTCCTGATTTTTAGAAAATCCTTGATCGAGAAGATTCGCAATGGAGGAGACGAAGTTTATTGTTTCGCCGCTGACTATACCGACAGGACAAAACGAGAGATTAGAGCCCTGGGCGGAATTCCTATTGATTATAAAATAAGTAGGGGAGGAGTTAATCCAATAAAAGATTTTATGGTTATTATAAGTTTATCACGACTTTTTAAAAGTCTATCATTGGATGTAGTCATAGGGTTTTTTGTCAAACCATCTATGTATTCGTCTTTAGCAGGAGCGATTGCCAAAACACCTCGGCGACTGGCAATGCTTGAGGGTCTTGGCTATATACATACGCCTGTAAACGGCAAGTTTAGTGTGAGAAAGAATTTACTTCGAGTTCTGCATGGTGTAATGTGTACGTTTTTCTATTATTTTTCGGATAAAATTATTTTTCTTAACCGGGATGATCCGGTGGACTTGTCTCGTTTTAGTATTATAAATAAAGATAAAATAGAGATACTTGGTCCTATAGGTGTAAAAGTTGGAAGTTATAAGCGCTCGGAATTGGATTTGGCAAAGCCGTTGAGATTTGTTTTTGTGGCAAGGCTTTTGTTAGAAAAAGGTATTTACGAATTTTTGTCAGCTGCTAAAAAGATAAAGAAGGAATATCCCGAAGTAGAGTTTGTTGTGTTAGGAGAGGTGGATAAAGAGAATCCTTCGTCTTTATCTAGAGATGAATTGTCAGACGCCATTGATAGCGGTATCGTAATTCATCCAGGTTACGTAGACGATGTTGAACGCTGGCTTGCTTCTTCTCACGTTTTTGTTCTTCCTTCGTACCGAGAGGGCTTTCCTAGGTCAACGCAGGAAGCAATGGCGACTGGGCTGCCTGTAATTACCACAAATGTTCCTGGGTGTCGTGAAACTGTAGAGGATGGGGTGAATGGTTTTATTGTTGCTCCTTTTGATGCAGATGCTTTGGCCGAGAAGTTTTTGTTCTATATAGAGAACCCAAAATCACTGAAAGATATGGGTGAGGAAAGTTATAGAATTGCTAGGAGAGATTTCAATGTTGATGACGTGGACGAGCGATTAAAGGATCTGATAAAAAATTGTTAGTGTCTCTTAATTCGTATTCGCTAATGTTAAATGTATAAGAGATCGGCATGAAGATTGGTCATATCAGGGAGCAAGTGCAACACCTGTTCGCCAAGGCCGTCGAGGATGAGTTAGCCTCCATCCCGTTGCAGTATGCTGATCAGCGGCTCGACAATGGCCA
>NZ_JAMSHN010000002.1:0-40407 GCF_040147015.1 Halomonas sp. SCS19 | reverse complement strand
GGCCGTGGTCCGCAATGAAGTGACCCCTCCATAGCTGTGAAGTGACCCCCTCCAGAGCTGCACAGGCTATAGTGCAGTCATCAGGAGGACAGGATGAGCGACGACAACTCCATCAAACGATGGACCGCGAAGCGCAAAGCCGCCGTGGTCATGGACATCTTCAAGGGCAAGACCACCGTCGCTGAAGTAGCTCGGTAGCATGACCTTGAAGTGACCCCCTGATCTTGCCCACCAACAGTGGACACCCCGTTAAGGCAGTACTGAAGTGACCCCCTCCAGAGCTGCACAGGCTATAGTGCAGCCATCAGGAGGACAGGATGAACGACGACAACCCCATCAAGCGATGGACCGCGAAGCGCAAAGCCGCCGTGGTCATGGACATCTTCAAGGGCAAGACAACCGTCGCTGAAGTGGCTCGCCAGTATGACCTCACCGTCTCCGAGGTCGAAGGCTGGATCGATGAGGCCCAACGCAACATGGAGAACGGGTTCGAAGCCCGCCCCAAGGACATCCGTGAGCAGTACGAGTCCGAGCTCCGGGAGACCAAGGAGGCACTGGGCGAAGCCCATCTGCAGATCTATGCACTAAAAAATTCAAGCGCCTGCTCGACGAGGACGAGAACTCGTAAGGTCGCTGCAGGCGCAACTGGCCGAGGAAGGTCATGTGGTATCGCTCGTCAAGCTCTGCCGCTGGTTGGGACTCCCCCGGCGAAGCCTGTATTACCGGCCCAAGCCGCGGCGCCGTGTGATCAATACCGAGCTGGCTAGCAGGGTGAAGCTGACTCTGGAACGGTTCCCTACCTATGGTTATCGTCGTCTGGCGTGCGTGTTGGGAGAGAACCGCAAGCCTATCCAACGTATCCTGCAGTTGAAGGGCTGGCAGGTGCGCAAACGACCCCAAGGCTTCCGGCCACGTGCCAGGAGCTTGCCGTCAGTCGCTTCAAGACCTGATGAGCGATGGGCAACTGATCTGACTCACGTGTGGTGTGGAAAGGATCGACGAGCCAGCTTGGCGGTGATTATCGACTGTTGCACTCGGGAGATCCTCGGCTGGCGATTATCGGACAATGGCAGTAGCAAGACCGCCGAGGCCGCGTTGGAAGAGGCCCTGGTGCATCGATTCGGCGCCTTGGGCCGAATTCATCAGGCCTTGGCACTGCGGTCCGATAACGGCCTGGTCTTCAGCAGTCGCCACTACACGGGCACGGTGAAGGCCTACGGACTCACCCAGGAGTTCACGACACCGTACACGCCGGAACAGAACGGGCTCGTAGAGCGCTATCCGCTTCGTCACCCCAGAGGAGCGGCATGCCGGCCAGGATGACGAGGTTCTGGCAAGGCGGGATGCCATCTATGCTGAGGCGAAACGGCAACATCCCGGACGGTGGAGCGGCGCTACCCGCAACTGGACGCCACGTCGGACGGCCTGGCTGAACCCCGATCAGGAAGATCCAATCTTCATGCAGGATCAGAGTTTAGAAGCCGCCTGATTCCAGGTGCCAACAAGCTTGACAGGCATCGCTGGATCCGGTACTACAACGAAGAGCGACCACATCAGTCTCTGGGCTATGTGGCACCCCGAGCACACCTCGCATTAATTGGATGAGGTGTGCAGAAACCAGGGGGGCATTACACCTCTTCGGTGCGGCGCAGCTGAGCACGCAGCATGAGGATCTCGCTCTTAGCCTCGACCAGTTCATTGGCTCGCTGCTCGGCGTTGTCTGGCTTCACCGCCTTCACCTACTTGTACCGACTTGAGCTGATACACCGAACTGTTCGGCTACATCGGCGAAGGGGTAGCAACGAGTCAGCACCTGCCGAACCGCCTCTACCTTGAATTCAGGGGTATATCTCTGATTGGTCCTGGCACTTTTTCCTTTACTTAAGTCGTAGGCCAGAAGTGGCTAAAGGACCCCGGGGAAGTCCAAGTCCCCGGACCTATCGACCTACACCCCGGGAGGGCTTCATGAGATCCCAGAATCACGCAATACCAAGCCTAGAGTTATGTTGACGCTAGAATGCCTCTGGGGTGTACGCAGATTTTCTCCAGAACCATTGCCCGGATCTCCCGCACTCCAGTAATGTTGAGCTTTTGGTTTTAAATCACACAAATAAGATCTTATCTCTCCCAACGCTAAAGAGTATAGTGCATGGTATCTATTTTTGTGCGGTGTCCGGGGGGTATCCAGATAAAAAAATTGGATTTCTGTCAGAATGGAATTGGGTTTCTTGTAGTTTTACATATTTAGTGAAAGGTGTTCTTGTGAGTTATGCCTACGAGCGTCGACATTCAAGATGGTATGAAAAGTTTCTCTTGGGTGTACCTTTTCAGATTCTATTTGGGCTACCTTTTGTGGTGGCTATTCCTTCGTTGGAGCGGTGGGGATGGGGGTTCTGGAACAACCTAAGTGATAATCGTATAAACACCATGCTTGCAATTGCTTTGGCTTTCTTGGTGATTGCATTTTTCTTGCGCAGGTTTACGAGATTTCCTGGTGTGCGCGTAGCTGCTTATGTCGCACCGACAGTGAGTTTGGCATTTCTCGTCATTGTTGCTGTTTTGCTTTTTACTAGGGGGGCTTATACACGGCAAGTTCTTTTTATGGGATACTTGGCGTGTCTTGTATGGTTTTTTTCAGGTTACTTTATAGGACGACGTTATCGACAATTGAAGATTGGCGTCGTCCCGGTCGGTAATGCTTTGAACATGGAGTCGCGCTCAAGGATAGAATTGAGACGGCTAGTTTCTCCAGAACCTGACGGCGTGCGTTATGATGCAATTGTTGCGGATTTGAGAAACGAGAGGTTGGGAGCGAGTTGGGAAAAGTTCTTAGCGGAGTGCACGCTGTGTCGGATTCCCGTATATCATGTAAGACAAATTCAGGAGTCCATGACTGGTAAGGTTAGGGTCGACCATCTGTCCGAAAATGAATTTGGTTCCTTGATGCCATCTGCCATTTATTCAAATGTGAAGCGTGTCATTGATTTGGTTGGTGCTTTATTGCTACTTCCTCCCTGTTTGCCGGTTATGCTGGTAACGGCTGTATTAATCCGAAAGGAAAGTAAAGGACCTGCCATTTTTCGGCAGAAAAGGATGGGTTACAGAGGAGAGGCATTCGAGGTTTATAAGTTCCGTAGTATGTATGTGGGAAAAGCGGGAAAGGGATTCACTGACGGGGAAGACGATCCACGTATAACGCGAGTGGGAAAAATTATTAGAAAGTATAGAATAGACGAACTTCCCCAGCTTTTTAATGTAATTAAAGGCGAGATGAGCTTTATTGGCCCTCGGCCCGAGTCGATGGAACTCTCAGAATGGTACGAAAAAGATGTACCTTTTTTCAGGTATCGGCACGTTGTGCGTCCAGGTATTTCAGGGTGGGCCCAAGTCGAGCAGGGGTATGCTGCAGAAGTTGAAGGTATGATTGAGAAGCTTCAATATGACTTTTATTATATAAAGCATTTTTCTCTTTGGTTGGATGTCCTTGTTTTGTTCAAGACCGTGAAGACTGTGTTTACCGGTGACGGCGCAAGATAAATTCAATTTGGTCGATATAAATGTTTCAAGAAAAAGATTTTTCTGTTGCTTTCTCTTCCACTTTTACACCGAAGTGGATGTTTGTTTTTTGTCTTGGGCTTACTTTCATCTATGGGGGGCTACGCATATGGCTTCCTGATGTTGGCCAAAAGGCAGGAACAGTTATAGCCTTGCTGGCATTGGTTCTGATTCTATGGAAGGGTAAAACGCTTCGAACCAGTATGGTTTTCTGGTGTCTGCTAGGAGTCCTGATTGCACAACTGTTCAGCTGGGGGGCAGGGTTCTATCACCATCCGGACTGGTTGCCAGACAACCCCGAGTTGGATCGACTTGGTAAGTGGTTTTTGTTTGTAGGTGTCGCATTCTGGCTTGGTGGTATGCGTAAGAATGTGTGGACAATGTTGCTGCTTTCTTTAATCGGCTTTATGGCAACATGCTTTCTTTTTGAAGGCTCGATTGAACAGTGGTTGCGAGGCCTTCATGGGCAGAGAATTGATCTTGATATAAGAAATGCCCAACATACCGCCATGTTTTTTGGCGTAGCTGTTATTGGTTTGTTGTGCTTTTCTCGTCGTTGCTTTTCGCTTGGACGCTTATCCGCGTTGACGGTTCCTTTTTGGGTTATTTCATTCGCTGTTTGCCTGCTCGGTGTCTTCGTGACTCAAACTCGTGCGGTGTGGCTTGCGCTGACGGTAACCACGTTTCTCGCGATTCTTGTAATTTTAATAGTGATCTTCAAAGGGACTGTCTCCAGAAGTATCAAAAGGCAGGGCATCGTAGCACTCGTGTGTATTCTCGCAATTCTTGGGACGTCAGGCACCGTCTTCAAAGACACTCTCGAAAGACGTCTTGCAGCTGAAAATTCGGATATGGTCAGTGCCTGGCAAGGTAACTGGGAAGAAGTACCTTACAGCAGTATTGGCAACCGTCTTCATACTTGGCGCGCCGGTCTTGAGTGGTTTTCAGAACGTCCGATCGTCGGATGGGGAGGAGAGGGCCGAGGGTTGGTGATAGACCACACGGATTGGCTCCCTCAGTCGGTGAAGGACGAGTATGGACATCTTCACAATACGCTGTTGGATTTCGTCGTGAGCTATGGGGTTTTAGGCCTTTCTGTCATTCTTGTTCTTGTGATGTGGACAGGTGTGGGAAGCTGGAAAGCCTGGCGTGCTGGCGTTATGCCGACCGAAGTTTTTGCCTTTGGTTGGGCATTTTTTGTCTACTACTTCATCGTCAGCCTATTTGAATCCTATAGCTTCTTCTGGACAGGGTCCTACATCCAGAATGTCGTGATGGGAGTAGTCGTCACCTTTATCTGGCGGTGGCAGCTGGAGACCGGAAAATCGGTTTTTACATGTCGAAAGAGGCTGACTGCCTCATAGAGGCTCAGGACTGTTCGCTCTGTTCAACGTGCTGTAGCACGAAGTTTTCGTGTGCCTTGAGGTGGGTCTGGAAAAAATCGTGACCGCTGTAGTCACTCCAGTCTGCAGATGGGATTCCGCTCAGTAACCTCTTCAGCTTTCGTTTCAGTTGTCGCTCAAGCCCTGGCTTGCCTCCAAGATCGTGCATAGAGTGCAGTGCCAGGGCTTTTTGTTTCTGGACCTCTAGGCTTAGAGGAAAGCTGGCGATTCTGTCGTTTCGAGGTGATGGTGTGGTGACGTGAGTTGGCCACACTCCCGCGGCGGCGTGAGCGGGGCCTCTTGGGAAGCCGCGGGTGCTCTTCAAATGGTTGGCGTAGAGCAACAGGTGGTCGGGGATGTGTTCGCTTTGCTCGATGGCTGCCTGCAGGTGTCGGGTGCTGGCGATATGGTCGGCGTGAGGGTCGATGTCCGGGTGGGGCGCGATGATGGTTGTCGGTTTGATTTTGTTCAGTAGCGATGCGAGGTCGTTCTGGAGATTTTCTCCAGTATTTTGCGCTTGCCCGTCGGTTGGGAGAGACAGTTTGTTCCACTGGCGATAGGCGTCAGGCGTAATTGCCGGCGCCGAGTATGAGGGCACGACGGTGTCTGGCTTGTCATGCAGTACTGCAAGGGTGTCGTTGAAGTAGCCAAGCATGATGAGTTGCTCTGCCGGCACACCGGCGAGCAGCGGGGTGGTGGCGCTATTCCAGGCGCGAATAAAGCCCTTTCGCTGTGAGGCCTCATTTCGTGAATCATCGAGTCCTGGCCAATATTGCTTGTCGAGGCGTTTGAGGCGCTCACCCGCGGTGATGGTGACGATCCAGGTGTTTTTGGGGTGCTGGCTGTAGGCACCAAAGGCTGCGAGTTCGGCGTCATCAGGGTGGGGCGCGATGATAAGGATCGGTCCGCTCGCCAGGTCCGGATTGCGAAAGCCCAGAAGGGTGGCATCGCGCTCTAGCGTCAGATGTTTCAGCGTTAGCTGGAGTTGGTCGAGTGACTCTATGCCTGTGAGGTTGATCAAGCGCTTGCCGGTCTCATTAGGCTCGAGATATTGGGTAAAGCGTTCCGTAGGTTGGCTGTTGCTTCGGTCAATGATTGTGACGGCTGGCAACTTCCAGCGAGACGTTGCCCGGTAGCGTACCTCCAGCATCCAGGTGTTGGGCCGAACGTCGCCCGTGCTCAGTGAGGCAATGGTGGGGTCAGCCAACTGAATGATGCCACTGTCATTGATGGTGGCCTTGCACTTCCAGTCTGGTGCAAGGGGGAGGTGGTGGTCACGCTGGATGGGCATAGAGGCGTTCCGAAGGGGCTTCTGTCAGTGCCATAAGTTGCGCGATAACGCTTTGCGGTTCAAATGCTTTGATCATCTCCTCGTCGATGATGACAGGGTCTTTAACGGCTTCCAGAAGCTTTTCGGCAAGGCCAGCATCGCTGGGCTCGGCCAGTAGTCTAGCCTGTGGGCCTGTTAACACCTCGCTAATGCCGCCTGGTACCTTGCAGGCGACGCACTGGGTCCCGAGGGCCAGGGCTTCGATCAAGACGATACCGAGTCCCTCGAAGTCGGAGCTGAGCACGAGGGCGGTTGCGTCTTTCATCCAGGGGTAGGGGTTGTCCCGTTGCCCCAGAAAGTGGGCCCGGGCGGCAAGACCGAGACTCAGCGTCATCTCTTCAAGGTGGCGACGTTCGGAGCCATCGCCAATGATGACCAGGTCGTGGTCCAAGCCTTGGTTCACCGCCAGGTGGTAGGCCTTGAGCAGCCGTTGCTGGTTCTTTACTGGAACTAGTCGTGCAACGTGTACCAGGTAGGGGTGGGGGATGGTTGGTTCTGCCGGTTCCAATGCCTTGTGGCGTATGTCTTCGACCGGTACTGCGTTGTAGAGAAGCTCGCTTCTACTGACGTCAACCCCTTGGCGCTCCAGATAATCGCCGACCTCCTGTTGCACGCCTCTGGAGACGTGAAGTAGCTGCTTGCCCTGGTACATGGTTCTCGTCAGCCAGCGGCCTCTTGCGGTGTTTGGAAATCGCCCTGTCACGGCCTCGACGACGCGCCATGTGCGTTCGTCATCGAACGCCCAAAGGTTTTCGAAGGCGCCTTGGCCTCGAATCAGAATCAGGTCGAAATGCCCATGTTGAGCTTCCAGTGCTGCCACATAGTGCGTGAAGGCATTTGAGCAGCGCCTGCCGCGCCAGACGAATCCCGACTGTTTGATAAGGGGAGACAACAGCGCCTTGTCGGCAAGATGGATGAAGCGACCTAGGCCTTGGCGGCTCTCACGATCAACATCGTATTGGTGGAGCCTTAAGGTTTCTCTGTCGGCTGATGGCACCGCGCCCTTGAGAACCAGCAAATGGGCCTCGTGGCCAGCGCTTTGCAGCGCCCTTGCCAGGGTTCTTGTAGCCTGCTCTATCCCGCCCATGCCCATTCGTCTTAGCACGAGCAGTACGCGTTTTTTTTCCTTCATGCTCCCGGTACCAGCTTTTTCCTTGATTTTTCGTTAGTTTAGCAGGTGATTGAACGGTGCGAATGGCCGAAATAGCGCAGTTTATGATCCAGCATAGTCGTCTCACAGAGCGCGGTTGGCTCGTAGTGAGAAGGGTCGAGAAGGTGAGGAAGCTTCGTCGTTGATGTTTCGCGAGCAGCCGGCTCGAACCTGCATAGCATTGTGTGGTCTCATTGGGCACTTTTGCGATGGCAGGATACAAGGGCGCCTATCATGAGAACCTTGGTAGTGGTGAGATCCCTCAAGATGGGTGGGATGGAACGGGTGGCGGTCAACCTGGCAGATGCCTTTCATGAGGCGGGCTATGAAAGCCATCTGGTATATTTTCGCAAGGTCAAGCGCCCCCTGAGACCAGAGCATTCCGGGGTCAAGGTGCATCACCTGCCGCTGCAGCAGCGCAATCGATTGACGCTGGTCGGCTATGGCCTTGAGGTGTTGGCCCGTCTGCTGCTCAACCCGCTGATGGGCAGGGCGGTGTTTCTTGGTCTTGGCGTAATGGGCGGTGTCGTGTTTCGACACTGGTTGAAGCGCTTCGAGCAAGAGCACGGAAGAGTAGACCGCATCGTGTTTCGGGGCATCGGCACCTTCGAGCTGGTCTGGAGCTTTCGCGACAAGCGTGCTCGCTACGTGTTGGAAAATATCTTCCACTTCGATGGTGCAAGTCGCCGCAAGGTACTGTTTGCGCGCTGCCTCTATCATCGCCGGGATCTGGTGGCTGTGTCTCAGGGGGTTGCAGACAGCTTGCGCAAGGCGCAGACACTCTGGAAGTTTCGCCCACGCTCTCTCGCGGTGATTCCCAACCCTTGCCCGCTGCGCTCGATCCGTGAGGCGATGCTGGAAGGCAATGATGCGATACCTTCCGAACCGTACCTGGTGAACGTGGCGCGTCTGGTGCCGGCCAAAGGGCACGACTTGCTGCTGCGGGCCTACGCGCGATCCAGTACTAGCTTGCCGCTGGTGCTGGTGGGGGATGGTCAGGAACGAGATAGCCTGGAGGTCTTGGCTAATGAGCTGGACATCGCTGACAAGGTCATCTTCGCTGGAAATCAATACAATCCATACCCCTGGATGCGCCACGCTCGGCTGTTTGTTCTGAGCTCGCGTTTTGAAGGCATGGGTATTGTGCTGTTCGAAGCGCTGGCCTGTGGGACGGCGGTATTGTCGGTGGACTGCCCGGGGGGCGTGCGAGAGATTCTCAAGGGTGAACTCGAGACCTGTCTGGTTGAACGTAGTGAGGAAGCCCTCTCTGCCGGAATCACCACTGCGCTGGAAGGGTCCAAGCCTGAAGTGCGAGAGCAATGGCTGGACGACTTCAGGCCGGAGCGGGTGGCGCAGGCCTTCGTTGCGCGCTGAAGATAGCATTTAAGACCTTTTTTGATTTAGGCAGTGGATATGGTAACTGCCAGACAATGTCGTAAGGATGAATAGAATGAAGGTATTAGTCACCGGTGGAGCCGGCTATATCGGGACCCACACCCTTGTCGAGCTGATCGCCGCAGGGCATGAGGTCGTTGTCTACGATAACTTCTGCAACAGCTCACCCAAGGCTATTGGCAGGGTCGAAGAGTTGGTCGGGCAGGAGGTGCCGGTGGTGCGCGGTGACATTCGTGATCGCGCCTGTCTGGACAGAGCCTTTGCCGAGCACTCGGCGGAAGCGGTGATCCATTTTGCGGGCCTGAAGGCCGTCGGTGAAAGCTATCGGCAGCCGCTTTCCTACTACGACAACAACGTCACCGGCACCCAGCGCTTGCTAGAGGCCATGGAGGACGCTGGGGTCAGAACGATCGTGTTCAGTTCCTCCGCCACGGTCTACGGTGAGGATGCTCCGGTGCCATACGTCGAGTCCATGGGGCGTGGCAGACCTTCCAATCCCTATGGCGGGACCAAGGCCGTGGTGGAGCAGATGATCGAGGATCTGGTACGGGCCGACGATCGCTGGTCTGCGTCCTTGCTTCGCTACTTCAACCCCATCGGCGCGCATCCCTCCGGGCGCATCGGCGAGGATCCACAGGGCGTTCCCAATAATCTGATGCCATTTCTCACCCAAGTGGCGGTGGGGCGTCTGCCGGAGCTGTCCATCTTCGGTGACGACTATCTGACCCGGGACGGTACCTGCGAGCGGGACTACCTGCACGTGGTCGATCTGGCTTTAGGTCACCTTAAGGCATTGGAAGCTAAGTCCGCACCAGGCGTGGCTGCTTTCAATCTTGGCACCGGCAAGGGTACCTCGGTACTTGAAATGGTAGCTACGTTCGAGAGCGTGACGGGGCAGCAAATCCCGTATTGCATAGCTCCACGTCGCGCGGGTGATCTCCCTGCTAGCTGGGCAGACGCCTCGAAGGCAAGATTGGAGCTTGGCTGGAGCGCAGAGAAAACGCTGGAAGACATGATGCGCGATAGCTGGCGTTGGCAGTCGGCCAATCCTGAGGGGTATGGAGGCTAGTTGAGATTTCTAACTTGGCAGGCGTGGCCCACGGCTTCGACTTCCGTCAAATGCTGTAAAAAGCTGCGCTAGAACGCTTGTTTCGTGTTTAAGCACATCAGTCATGCGTGGTAGGGCCAAGTATCTGTTCTGGTGAACGCAAGAAGCCGCTGATGATAGGAAGCTCCTTTCTTGGTCGGATGCTTCCTGCATGTCTTCTCGCAGCGTATTACGCGTTCTTTTTATCGTGGATCATCTGGACTCAGGCGGAGCGCCTGTAGTGGTCAGGGATTTGATCGCTGGCATGGTCAGCGCTGGTGCAGAGGTCACCCTGCTGATCCTGAGTGACCGACAACGTCACCGTCTGCCTGCTGAGGTGCACCTGGTGACGTTGCCCTATGTGGTCAAAGGGAACCTCAGCAAATGGATGCGCTATCGGGCCCACGCGAAGATGCTGGATCGCTGGTTGCAGGAGCAAGAGCACGTCTTCGATCGGGTGTATGCGCACCTGCACCATGCCCATCAGGTGGTATCGCGTTCGCGTCTCGAGGACCACGCCTGGTATTGCCTGCATGCCGATCCGGTGATTGGTTTTCTTGGTAACAAGCGTGGATTCTCGCGGTTATTGAAGAAGCGCAAGGTGCGCGCCTTGTACCAGGGCCGCAAGCTGGTCACCGTGTCCCAGGCAATGCTGGATCGATTGTGTCTGCACTTCGGGGTCACACCCTCTCGTGGCGTGGCCATCCATAATCCGGTCGCCATCGACAATATTCGTCGGTTGGCGGGCAGTGCTGTCGATGACGTGCCTGACGACTACCTCATCTATGTGGGACGAATGGATATTCGTCAGAAACGGCTGGACCGGCTGCTCGACGCCTACCTGGCCAGTGGCACCGCCTTGCCATTGATCATGGTAGGTGGAGGGGCGGGGCTCGATGAGGTCAGGTCGATGGTAAAAAAGCGCCAGTTGGAGGGGCGAGTCCTGACCCTGGGGCCCCGGGAAAATCCCTATCCGTATATCGATCGGGCGCGCGCGCTGCTCCTGAGTTCCGACTATGAGGGGTTTCCGCTTGTTCTGCTCGAAGCTTTGGCCTGCCAGACACCGGTGATCAGCGTCGATTGTCCCACCGGCCCGGCAGAGATACTGACAGGCGACTTGGCGCCTTGGCTCGTACCGCTCGACAGCATCGAGGCCTTTGGCGCCCAAATTGCTCGCTTGGTGAATGGCTCGCCGCAGATTGATGCCACCCAGTGCGAGCACTATCGACTGGAGAATGTTGTCGAGCGCTACCTGGCGCTCTAGGTAAGAGATTAAAGGCGTAGTTGTGGCCAACCCGCAAGAGGTCAGTCGAACCTTGGTGCTACCTGAGCAAATCCAGCAGCAGTAGTCCGGGCCAGCGAAACTGTTCTCGTCAGCATCGAGACTGGCACCTGAAGCGGCACATCTTGTTATACTCCGCCGCGAATTTTTCTTAAGGTGGTGGCAAGGCTGTGAAGCAATACGGTGTCAGCGTCGTTATTCCTTCGTACAACCGGCGTGATACGGTCGTACGTGCCCTGGGCTCCGTGCTGAGCCAGGATTACCCGAATCTTGAGTGTATCGTCGTCGACGACGCCTCGACCGATGGCTCTGGCGAGATGCTGCGCGGCCTGGCCGGTGAGCGGGAAGCGCTGCGCGTTATCGAGCTTGAAGAGAATGCCGGTCAGGGCGCTGCCCGGAATGTGGGGGCGCGTGCTGCGCGGGGACGGTGGGTCTGTTTTCTTGATTCCGACGACGAGCTTCTGCCGGGCTCCATCGAGAGCCGGGTCTCGGTGTTTATCGAAGACCCTGAATTTGATGGCATCGCCTTTGGTGGCAACATCGTTGCTGGAAAGTCCGAGGTGCTGTTTCCCGGCACCGTCGAGAAGGGCGAAGATATCTCGCTTCAGGACTATCTGAAGGATCGCGGATGGCTCCACACCAATGCGTTCATGATTTCGAGCGAGCGGTTTCTTGCGTTGGACGGGTTCCGCGAAGACCTGCGACAGAAACAGGACGTGGAGTTCTTTATTCGAGCGCTGTGTCGTGTCAACGCCAGATACTGTGGCCAGGCCTGTTCGAGGATGCACGACCTCGGTGACGTGCGTGCCCGCAATCACCATGAACGTATCGCCCGCCAGGGGTATCGGTTTATCGATGCCGTGCGTACCAACCCCGAGGTGCAGGAGCGTGTGGAGCCTGACCTGCTCAAGGACCTGGTCAGCCGAGGCGTGTCCACCTACCTCAGTGCCCTGTACCGCACCGGCCAGCATTCGCAGTTCCGCAAGGCGTTGCGACGCAGCGTTCGTCAGGGAGAGCTCTCGCCGAGTTCGCGTTGGCTGAAACGCTACCTGCTGTCCTGGCTGAGATCCCCGTCGAACTGATCCAGGTAGTGGTGGAGTCGTGCGGAGACTTCCTTGAGGTTGTCATGGCCACGCAGCTTGTTGGGTGTCAGCGAGTCTTCCAGCAGGCGCCATCGCTTGGCCGTCTGGTGCGGCAGGGGCCTGACGTGGGCGTCGACCCAGGTAAAGTCACCCTGCTTGTCGATCAGCAGGTTGTTGAAGTGAAGGTCCCGGTGGACAAAGCCTGCCCGGGCCAGTTGGGCCACCTCTTTGCTGAACTTGTCGAGAAAGCTCTTCTGCTGATGGCGGGAGAGTTGATCAAACACGTCGCCCGCCGTTGTTGCCCCGCTGACCCTCTCCATCAACAGAAGTGAGGCGTTTCTGTTTAGCGGATTCAGGCTCAACCCCCAGCCGTGGAAACGTGGTGTGCGCAGTCCCGCCCGCTTGAGGATGCGCATGCTGAGGTATTCCTTGCGCGCATCCGATTGGGCCAGCCAGCGTTTTTCGAGGTAGTCCCGGGTCAACCACTTGAAGGGCTCGAGCGTCTTCGAAAACTTGTCCGGCACCACCTTGGCCAGAATTCTGCCGTCCTGGGAGACAAAAAAGCGGCTGGAGCCCACCGCCTCGAAGGCGGCGGTGGTCGTGGTCTGAGACAGCGCAAGACGCTCCGGCAGGTCCCGGGTGTGGAACATCAGGTAGCGCCGGCGCCGGTCGTTGAAGGGAATATCCAGAAGCTGCATGGTTCAGGCTGCCCCTGACTGCAAGGCTTCGAACTTCGGCAGCACGTTTTGTGTGAGAAACTGCTGGTAGTGGCGCGGTTCGATGGTGACGGGCGTCTTGGCCATGCGCGCCATGGCGCTGGCAAGCCCTGCCTCGTCGTCGCGTGCGACCAGAAAGTCCTTAAGCTCCTGGGTCAGGATCTCCTTCGGGCCACTGGGGCAGTCGACGCTGATCACCGGTGTGTGCAGCAGCAGCGCCTCGATCAGTACTCGCGGCAGGCCTTCTGCGTCCGAGGTCAGTACCATGGCCAAGGCGTCTTGTATGTAGGGGTAGGGGTTGGCGGTATAGCCAAGCCAGTGGATGTGATCATCGAGCCCCAGCTCGCCGATCATGGCCTTCAGTCGTTGTTCATTTTCTGGCTTGCCCTTGCCCAGCAGCACCATGGGGATATCCAGGCCATACTCGTCCCGGGCCTGGCGATAGGCCCGCAGCAGGCGATCCTGGCGTTTGCGCGGCTCGATGGCGGCCACCGACAACAGGTAGCGGCCTTTTTCGACCTCTGCAGGCAGGCTCAGGGGCTCGTCTGCCATCGCGACAAAGGGCTCCCGCTCGTAGGGGTTATAGATCGGGATGATCGTCTCGGCCTTGAGTCCCACTACCTGCTCTAGGTTTTCCTTGACGCCCTCGGACACCGCGATCACCTTGCGCCCGCCGTAGAAGCGACGCACCTTGGCAAAGGCCTTGTCCCGGGCGGCCGGGTCACTGAACTTGGCGCTGACGTCGGACTTGATCCAGAAGTAGAGGTTGGGCCAGTCCAGGTGGCGGGTGATCTTGTCGCAGGAGCAGGAGATCACCACCTCTGGCCGCCAGGTTTCAAGGGCCTTCTGGACCTTGCGGGCCTGCCACTTTTCGGTCAGTACCGTGGAGGTCGCCTTGGTCAGGCGCGTGACCACCGCCAGGTTCTCGATATCGAGGCCATCAGGGAGGCGGTGCTCCACCTTGTCGCGCAGGGTGAAGACCTTGACGGCGTGACCACGCTGGCGCAATTGGTCCGCCGTGTACAAAAGCGACTTCTGAGCGCCGCCTCCGTAGAGGTCTTCGATGACAAAGGCGATTCGCTGATGGTTCACGGCGGCTCCTGCTGGGCTGGCGACGTTGGATCGTCGCGAATCCTACCATAGCCGAAAAGCCAACACGCAAAGGGTCGCCTTTCGGCCTGTCAGTGGATGCTTTGGGTAGCCACGTCCAAGTGATTCGCGATGTGACGCGCAGCGTTTTGCCGGATGTCGCGTTACAATAGGCGCGCACTTGGCAAGGACTCTGCGATGAAACTCCTGATTACCGGTATGGCAGGCTTTATTGGTCATGCCGTGGCAAAGCGGCTCAGCGGTGCGGGCCATCGAATTGTCGGTATCGACAACCTCAATGACTACTATGATGTCGCCCTCAAGCAGGCACGCCTTGATGACCTGGCGGGCTGTGAGGATGTGCGCTTCATGAAGATCGACCTGGCCGATCGGGCGGAGGTCGCAGCGTTGTTCGAGCAGGAGCGCTTCGATCGAGTCATCCATCTTGCCGCACAGCCTGGCGTGCGATATTCCATCGATAACCCGCATGCTTACGTCGATGCCAACCTGGTGGGACACCTCAATGTGCTGGAGGGCTGCCGTCACGGTATAGTGGAGCACCTGGTCTACGCTTCGTCCAGTTCGGTGTACGGGACCAATGACAAGGTGCCCTTTGCCACCGACGATGACGTCGACCACCCCATCAGCCTCTATGCGGCCACCAAGAAGGCCAACGAACTGATGGCCCATACCTACTCCCACCTGTATGACCTGCCCACCACCGGGCTCAGGTTCTTTACCGTCTATGGCCCCTGGGGGCGTCCTGACATGGCGCTGTTCAAGTTTACCCGGGCGGTGCTGGAAGGTAGGCCCATGGACGTCTACAACCATGGCGACATGTCCCGGGACTTCACCTACATCGACGATATTGTCGAGGGCGTCGTGCGCGTGATGGACGTGGTACCGACCCCTCGGGGTAGCACCGAGGTCACTACCGATACGGCCTCGGCCCCTTACGCGCTCTACAACATCGGCTGTGGTAGCCCGGTGTCGCTGATGGACTTCGTTCGCGCCATCGAAAAAGCGGTGGGGCGAGAGGCGATCTGCCACTACAAGGACATGCAGCCGGGTGACGTGCCGCGTACATGGGCGGACACCGAGGCGCTGTATCAGGCAACCGGGTATCGTCCTCAGATGCCGGTGGAAGAAGGCGTCAAGCGCTTTGTCGACTGGTATCGCGGGTTCTACGCGGTGTAAGCCATGTGTCAGACATGTGTCAGCCTAGGGGGACAAAGTGCGATAGGTTGTGCCTGTGGAGCCTTCTTGCCATCCCATTTGCCTTAGGCGAAGAAACGGCTGTGCCATTTGCAGGGCGGGATTGCTATCCTTGGCCGATCAAAATGTTCAGTGAGTGACAAGGGATGAAGATCACCATTTTTGGCACCGGCTACGTGGGCCTGGTCACAGGTGCTTGTCTGGCGGACGTCGGTCACGATGTCATCTGCATGGACGTGGATGAGAACAAGATTGCACGCCTCGAAGCCGGGGAGATCCCGATCTTCGAGCCGGGCCTTGAGCCCATGGTCAAGGCCAATGTGTCGGCGGGGCGGCTCAAGTTCACGACCGATGCCACCAGGGCGGTCAACCATGGTGTGCTGCAGTTTATCGCCGTGGGCACCCCGCCGGATGAGGACGGCAGCGCAGACCTGCAGTACGTGCTGGCGGTGGCCAAGGCCATCGGTGAGCATATGCAGGAAGACAAGGTGGTAGTCGACAAGTCCACCGTGCCGGTGGGCACCGCCGATCGGGTCAAGGCGATGGTGGAGTCGCAGCTCGAGCAGCGCGGTGTCAGCCTGAACGTTGACGTCTGCTCCAACCCTGAGTTTCTCAAGGAAGGCGCTGCCATCGAGGACTTTGCCCACGGTGCGCGTATCGTGGTCGGTACTGATTCCGACAAGGTCAAGCAGCTGATGCGGGAGTGCTACGCGCCCTACATCCGTCTGCAGGAAAAGCTGATGTTCATGGATGTGCGGGCGGCGGAGCTGACCAAGTACGCCGCCAACGCCATGCTGGCCACCAAGATCAGCTTCATGAACGAGATCGCCAATCTGGCCGAGCGCCTCGGCGCCGACGTGGAGCAGGTACGCCGCGGCATCGGCAGCGACCCGCGGATCGGCTACCACTTTATCTACCCGGGCTGTGGCTACGGCGGCTCCTGCTTCCCCAAGGATGTCCAGGCTCTGGCTCGCACCGCCCGAGAGGTGGACTACGAGGCCGAACTGCTGGGGGCGGTGGAAGCGGTCAACCAGCGCCAGAAACAGACACTGTTCGCCAAGCTGGCCAACGCCTTTGACAGTGACCTCAAGGGTCGAACTATTGCCATCTGGGGGCTGTCGTTCAAGCCCAATACCGATGATATGCGTGACGCCCCCAGCCGTACCCTGATGGAGGCCCTGTGGGAAGCCGGCGCGAGGGTCCAGGCCTATGACCCTGAGGCCATGGGCGAGACTCGCCGCATCTACGGTGAGCGTGAAGACCTTATGCTGGCGGGGGATCGCATCCAGGCGGTCAAGGGAGCTGACGCCCTGGTGATCTGCACCGAGTGGAAGGAGTTCCGCTCGCTGGACTTCCCCTGGCTCAAGGGCCAGCTGTCGATGCCGGTGGTGGTGGATGGCCGCAACCTCTACGACCCCGAGAGCGTGCGCCAGGCCGGGCTGATGTACTACGCCGTCGGTCGAGGTGATTCGCTTGAGGGCGTTGCATAAAGAACGCTGAAGAAGAAGGTGCTATCCGGAAAGCGTTTTAACAGACAGTGCGTGGGCCGCATTGCCTGCTAGCTCGAAAGAAGGTCGACCGAAATCAAGTAGCTCGAGAAAGTTACCTGAAAGCAAAACGCCCCGAAGGCCATGGCCTTCGGGGCGTTATGCGATTGGCGCTTGTGTCCGCTTAACGGGAGCTAAAGGCTCATTAGCCCTTGCGGGCTGACGCCTTGCGCACCGTGCCGGCAAATTCGGCCAGGAAGGCGGCCATCACCGCCAGCATGCCACCCAGCACGATAGCCAGCGCCATGATCAGGGCCTTGCTGGTTCCTACAGGCTCGCGACTCTGGGCTGCCACGCGCTGAATATTGCCTTCGGCGAGGTAGGCCAGCTTCTCTTCGATGTCGACCACATTCCCGGTGTAGGTGGCCACCAGTTCGGCGGCGCTCTCGGAGGCGGACTGCTTGGCGGCCTCGAGACTCTCGTTGGCGCTGGCGAGCTGCTGCTCCAGGGTCTCGCGACGCTTGGCGACAAGCTCATCCTGGTCGGCCTTGACCGTGTCCAGAAGCTTTTGGTGATACTCGGTGACCAGTTCGGCGCGATCCTCTCCAGCCTCCGAGGAGAGGGTCAGGAAAGCCACGTTTTCCGGCGCCTTGGCGGTGGTCTCGAAGCCGAGCCTGTCGAGGGGTTTTTCCTCCAGCAACTGGCTTGTCACCATGTCGAAGTAGTAGTTGTCGATCTTCGCGACCACACTTTCCGGGGTTTCCAGCAGCCCGACACCGGCTTCTTCGCTGGGTTGGCGTTCGGCCACGTGGTAGACCGACACGTAGCGGTAGCTGTCGGCCTTGGTCAGTGCAAAGGCGAGCGCCAGCAGCACGATGACCACAAACACCCCTGCCATCATCTTCCAGCGCCTGACCAGGATCAGGGTGATATCGACCAGCGATATCTCGTCATCCGCCGGCGGCCTTGGATAGTAGTGCTCCGGAGGTTGGGTGGGGGTGTTAGCCATTGCAGTAGGGTCCTTGCTCGCGCTTCGCCGTACCCGAGGAGTCGGTGGCGGCGTGTTCAATGTTATGTAGAAAGTCGATGGCACAATTCATTGCGAGGTGCCTTGCAGAGGATACAGAAGCCGTTGTATCGCGCAAGCGCCTGCGTGTAAGGACTGTTATGAAGCGGCTGGGGTTGTGAAGGGGCCTTCGTGCCGGGGCATCGTAAAGAGGCAGGCGCAGGGAGCAGTGCAACGGTCGCCGAACTGGAAAGGGCGCGCCTAGTGACTCATTTTACCTGTTGGTAAAAGGACTGACTTGTCGGCACGCAACAGCCTCCCCGCCAGATCGGCATCCATGGGGCGGTGGTAGTAGAAGCCCTGGAGCAGGTCGCAGCGCATTTCCTGCAATAGCGCCTGTTGCTCGTCGGTTTCGACGCCTTCGGCGACGACCTCGAGACCGAGGCGGTGGCCAAGGAAGATGCTGGCTTCCATGATCGCCCTGTCCCTGGGGTCCTGGGTGCACTCGGCGACGAAGGTGCGGTCGATCTTGAGCGCGGTGATCGGCAGCACCTTGAGGTAGCTCATCGATGAGAAGCCGGTACCGAAGTCGTCGATGGCGATCTTGTAGCCCTGGTCGTAGAGTCTGCGCAGGCTGTCCAGCACGTCCTGGCCGGCCTCGATCAGCACGTTCTCGGTGAGTTCGATGCCGATCTCGCGAGGCCCCAGGCCGTATGACGCGACGCAGGAGGCGAAGGCCTCGAACATGCCGGGCATGACCGCGTGACGCCCGGAGACGTTGACGTCCACCCGCACTTGGCGGCTGCCCTCGGCGCGCCATTGGCGCTGCTGCTCGCACACCTTGTGCAGCACCCAGTTCTCCAGGCGTTTGATCAGTTCGCTGCGCTCGGCCACCGGGATGAACTCCGCGGGGGAGATGGCTTCACCGTCCCGGGTCGTCCAGCGTAGCAGCGCCTCGAGGGAGTCGATATGGCCGCTGGCGGCAGCCACCTGGGGCTGGTAGACCAGCCCAAGCTCGCCGCCGCCGTCCTGGTCGAGCAGGCGCTGCAGGCGTTCGGCGATGGTGTGCTGGCGCACCATCGCCGCGTGGGCCTCGGGGCTGAAGAACTGGTAGGTGTTGCGGCCGGTGAGTTTGGCCCGGGTCTTGGCGGCGTCGGCACTGCCCACCAGTTCCTGCACCTCGCTGCCATTGTCGGGAAAGGTGCTGATGCCGATCGAGGCGTGGATTCTCAGTTCGCGGCCGTCCACCCGCATCGGGCGGGAGAGGCTTTCCAGCAGGCGCTCTGCCACCTGTATGGCGTCTGTGGCCATGTCCACCTGGGGCAGGGCCAGTACGAACTCATCGGTACCGAAGCGGCAGAGCAGGTCATCGCTGCGCCGGAAGGCCTGCAGGCGATTGGCCGCCTGACGGATGACCTTGTCGCCGCAGTCGTAGCCATGGGTGTCGTTGATCTCGTTGAAGTGGTCGAGGTCGACAAACAGGATTAACAGGCTGTCGTTGTGGCGCCGACACTCTGCCAGGGTCCGCTTGAGCTCGATTTCGAAGGCGTGGCGGTTGGGCAGGCCGGTCAGGCGGTCGAAGCGCGTCATGTAGTCCAGATCGCGACGCGCCTTGCGCTCACCCGCCAGGTCGATGTCGATGCAGAACATCAGCGGATTGTCGGTCTCCCGGCCCAGCATCACGTGATGGGAGAACACCGGTACGCTGGCGCCGGAACGGTGCTTGAGCTCGAGCTCTTCGGCGGGGATCTCCACGCCGCGGTGGACCCACGCCTGGTGAGCATCGATCACCGCGTCGACCATGGCCTCCGGTATCAACAACTGTTCCAGACGCTTGCCCAGGGCTTCCTGCTCGCTGTAGCCATACAGCGCCTGACTGGCCCCATTCCAGTAGATGACGCGCCTGTCCCTGTCGTACCCCTGCACCGCGACGCGTGAAAGGCTCATCAGCAGTTCACGAAAGCGCCAGTCGCTGAGCGTCAGGGACGGCAGCGGGAGGGCGTTCTCTGCGCCGCTACCGGCATCGGCAGCGGTCGAGCGCGGTGCGTGGAATCTGTCACCGATGTGCAATGGCGTCATTTCCTGAGCAAGGGCAGCGAGGTGTGCCAGAGGGTGTGCCCGAACAAAAGTAACGAATCCGCATATATCGGCAGTGTCGTACAAATTGTCGCTAGCAGCGAGTACCAAACGCCGGAATGAGTTTTTCCATTATCGGAATAAACGTCGCAGATACTCTCTTTTGGCATCAAGTTGGTCAACGAAGTTTCTTCGTTCCCGGTATTTGACCACTGTGTGGGCGCTCCACATGATCCTCGGTGTTGCATATGCAACATCCATGAAGTGCACATGTTTGTGCACAAAACCGAGGTTAATGACATGAAAATAGCGCAGAAAGTCGCACAAGGTCGGCATCTTGCCGCCATCGAGACGATCAACGTTGGGCTCCGGATTCCTGAATCCGGGTACTGGGATTTCTCTGTCCTGGAGGAGGTCGCCTCTCAGTCCTGGAGCAAGACGCGCCTGGCGCATATTGATCTGTCCGCCTGGCAGTCATTCATTGGTGACCTGCCGCGGGACCCCTACGTCAATCGCCGCTGGAAGCGCATGTCCTGGCTGCACCTGAACGACGAGGGAGAGGTTGAAACCCTGGGCGAGTGTCCCATGGCCCAGGGCGGGCGCTTCAATGACGCCGCCAGCATGGCGGATCGGCTGCGCTACTACGAGCCGCTGTTGCCCGAGTTTACCGAGCGCGAGGACGTCAAGGCGTTCGTCAAGGCCTGGGCGGAGCTTTGGGGGCTCGAGCGCCGCGCGCCCATTCTGATGCAGATCACCGGTGTACGTGGTGACGGCACCGTGGATCCGTTGCAGGGGCAGGGTATCCACGCCGATGGCTGCAAGTACCTGAGCATCATGGTGCTCAATCGCGACAACGTCAGCGGGGCGGTGAACACCCTGTATCGGGACAAGGCCGGCCAGCAGGAAGTCGGCCGGGTGACGCTGGCGCCGGGGGAGGTGCTGCACCTGCGTGACGATCGCCTGTTCCATAGCGTCGATGCGATCACCCAGTGCGAGCCAAGCGCCCCTTTCGAGCGCTTTATCATCATCATCAACGCCTGCTTCGTGGACGAGTTCCAGAATCGCATGTTGCGCCGCCACTTCCCCCAGGCGGTGTTGAACGAAGCGATACTGGAAAGCGCCAGCTGAAGGCCGGCGTCCACCAGGCAAGGTGGCGTCGGTGGTGTTTCACCGACCTTGAGGGTCCGTGGCGAGGTCCGGGTCGAGGGCCCGGGCCAGCCGCTTGCTATGCTGGCATGCGATAGGGCCTACGGCGCTTACTTCACCCCAGCATTACCGCCAGGCGACCTCGGTCGCCTGGCGGTACTTTTTGTTGAGATATTCTCTGCTATTGAGACCTCGCCTGCCGTTAATATCCTGTCTGCCATTGAGGTCTCGCCTGCCATCGAGACGTTGCCTGGAAACTGACTTTCCATCGCCTCAGCCTTGGCCTCAGCCTCCTTCACGCACCGCCTGCTCGAGGCGGGCAAGCCGCCCGGGCTCGAGGGCATCGGCCACGGCGGTGATGCGCAGCACGTGGCCGAGGGCCGGGTGAGCCGGGCGTGCGATCAGCTTGCCTTCGTCCAGCAGGTCGGCGTTGACTCGTTTAGCCAGATCCGCGTCGGCCAGACGAATGCCGATAAAGTTGGTACCGCTCTGCAGCACGTCGGCGCCCAGCGCCTTGAAGTGCTCGGAAAGGCGCGCCCGGCGCTCCAGCACCGCCTGGATGTGGGCGTCGGTCTCGTCCTGGTGGTCCAGTACCACCTCGGCGGCGGCCAGGCTCAGGGTCGACACCGCGTAGTGGATGCGCACCTTCATCAGCATCGCCAGGGTGTCGGGCTCGGCGATGGCGTAGCCGACGCGCAGCCCGGCCAGGCCGTGGGCCTTGGACAGGGTGCGACAGCGAATCACCCCGGGCAGGGCGCGGGTAAAACTGGGTTTGGCGGCGTCGTCGCGGAAGTCGTGATAGGCCTCGTCCAGCAGCAGCCAGCAGTCATCAGGCAGGGCGTCACGCAGCCGCGCGACCGTAGCCTCGTCGTGGACGAAGCCGGTGGGGTTGTCCGGGTTGGCCAGGTAGACGAGCCGAGCGTGGTGGCTGTGGGCGGCGTCGATCAGGGCGTCGATGTCCGGCGCCAGGTGCTCGGCGGTCTCCTCGTAGTCGACCTCGATCAGGCGGCAGCCCTGGCCCTTGGCGAAGTAGCCGAAGGTGGGGTAGGTGCCGGCAGAGCTGACCACGCTGGTACCGGCGGGGGCGGTGGCCCGCAGCACCAGCGCCAGCAGGCTGTCGCAGCCGGCGTCCACCAGCAGGGTGTCCAGGTCGAAGCCGTGCAGCCGGACGAGGCGTTCGCGCACGCCCAGGGCCTCGGAGTCACCGTAGCAGTAGACGTGCTCGACCATGGCGTCACCGAAGTGCTCGCGCAGGGCGCGATGGGGCATGTCCAGGCCTTCGTTGGAGCCCAGACGGTGCGGGATCTCCTTGCCGATACGGCGCTTCAGCACCCAGATGCCAGGGAAGGGGTTGTCCGGTCCCGGGGAGTAGAGGTGGTCGGCGAAGGTGGGGGTATCGGATGCCATGGGATGTCCTGTGGGAGTTGGCTTGAAGGGTGCGGAGGCGTGTCAGAGGGTGGTCCGAGAGCGTTACGACAGCGGCTTATGTCAATAGGTCAGGTCAGGTCAGGTCCGGTCAGGTCTGTGGCACGGACCAGGGCACCACCTTGTGGCGGTTGAGCAGGCCATGGGGATCTAGGGTGCGCTTTAGCGTCGCCATCAGCGCGAGTTCCTCGGGGCTTCGCGAGATCGACAGCCAGTCGCGCTTTTCCAGGCCGATGCCGTGCTCGGCGGAGATCGATCCCTTGACCCGGGCCAGCGGCTCGTAGAGGCAGCCCTCGACCTCGTGGCGGGTGTCCGGATCATCGCTGCCCACACCCACCGACAGGTGCAGGTTGCCGTCACCCAGATGGCCGAACACCGCCAGGCGCACCTGGGGCCAGCGGGCCTCGAGGCGTGCCTGGACCTCGGCGACATAGTCCTGCATCTCGCCGATCGGCAGACTGACGTCGAAGGCCATGATCGGCGAAAGCGCCTCCACCAGTCCTTCGATATCATCGCGAATCGCCCATAGCTTGTCGCGCTGGCTTTCCGACTGGGCGATCACGGCATCGACCACCCAGCCCTGTTCGACGGACGCTTCGAGTGCCGCCTCGAACTGCTGGCGGTGGTGGTCCTCGTCGTTGGCCAGCGACTCGACCAGGGCGTAGTAGGGCGCGTCGGTGTCCAGCGGCGGCTGATGACGCTCCTGTTCGGTGATCAGGGCGAAGTGGTTCTGCCACATGGCCTCGAAGGCGGCGAGGCTTCCGCCAAGGCTGTCACGCAGGTGCGTAAGCAACGACGTCATCGAGGTGAAGTCTGGACAGGCGACCAGCGCGGTGCGGGTGTCGCCAAGCGCCGGCTGCAGCTTGAGCACCGCCCGGGTGACCACGCCCAGGGTGCCTTCGCTGCCGATGAACAGCTGCTTGAGGTCGTAGCCGGCGTTGTTCTTGAGCATCGGGCTCATGGCGCTGATCACCTGGCCATCGGCCAGCACCGCCTCGAGCCCCAGCACCTGCTGGCGCATCATGCCGTAGCGGATCACCCGGTTGCCGCCGGCGTTGGTGGCGATATTGCCACCGATGCTGCAGCTGCCACGGGCGCCCAGGTCGAGCGCAAACTGCATGCCGACCTCGCGGGCGGCCTCCTGGACCTTCTGCAGCGGCGCGCCGGCCTGCACGGTGATGGTGCCGGCCACCGGATCGATCTCCTCGATGGCGGCAAGACGCTCGAGTGACAGCGCGAGCTCGTCCGGGGCCGCCTCGGCGCCGTGGACCAGCCCGGTCAGGCCGCCGTGGGTGACGATCGGCTGGCGGGCCTGGTGGCACAGGGCGAGCACCTCTGCTACCTGCTCGGGGGTGCCGGGCCGCACGATGGCCGCGGCGCGACAGGGCGCACCGCTCAGCCAGTCCACCTGGCGGCTTGCCACGTCGTCGCCGGTCAACACCTGGGCGGCGCCCAGGCGCTCGCGCAGTGTCTCGATCAGGGTGGCAAGCGATGACGATAGTTGCTGGGAGGTGACGGCCATCAGTGGGTGGTCTCCTCGTTGCTGGTCTTGTCATCGGTGGTCTTGTCGCGTCCGGGAATGGCGGCGAGCAGTTCGCGGGTGTAGTCGGCCTGAGGTCGGGTGAAGACTTCCTGGGCGCTGCCCTGTTCGACGATGCGGCCCTTCTGCATGACGATGATGCGATCGCAGATCTGGGCGGCGACGCGCAGGTCGTGGGTGATGAACAGCAGCGACAGCGAGAAGCGTTGCTTCAGATCCTCGAGCAGCTCCAGCACCTGGGCCTGGATCGATACGTCCAGCGCCGACACCGCTTCATCGGCAACGATCAGCTCCGGGTCCAGTGCCAGGGCGCGGGCGATGCCGATGCGCTGGCGCTGACCGCCGGAGAACTCATGAGGGAAGCGGTCGGCGCTGCCGCCAAGCCCCACCAGGTCGAGCAGCTCGTCGGCCTTGGCCAATGCCTTTTCGCGGGGCACGCCGTTGGCGATGGGGCCCTGGGCGATGGCCATGCCCACCCGGGTGCGCGGGTTGAGCGAGGCGTAGGGATCCTGGAACACCATCTGCACCCGGTGGCGCTGGCGCCGCAGGGCGTCGCCCTTGAGCGCGGACAGGTCTTCGCCGCCGAGCAGGATCTCGCCGCTGTCGGGGCGCTCCAGCCGCACGACGCAGCGCCCCAGGGTCGACTTGCCGGAGCCCGACTCGCCGACGATGCCGATGGTCTCGCCGCGTGACAGGGTGAAGCTGACCTCGTCCAGGGCGCGTACCTCACGGGAGGGCTTGAACAGCCCGCCGCGGGAACGGAATACCCGATTCAGATCGCGTACCTCGAGGATCGGCGTCGGCGCCATTGGCTCGCGCTCGGGCGGCGCGGCGTCGCTGGGAATGGCCTCGATCAGCGCCCGGGTATAGTCGTGACGGGGGTTGTCGAGCACCTCGTCACGGCGACCGATCTCGACGATCCGGCCGTGGCGCATCACGCACACTCGGTTGGCGATCTCGGCGACCACGCCGAAGTCGTGGGTGATGAACATCACCGCCATATGGTGGCGACGTTGCAGGTCGGCGATCAGCTCGAGTATCTGCGCCTGGGTGGTGACGTCCAGCGCGGTGGTGGGCTCATCGGCGATCAACAGCTTCGGCTCCAGCGCCAGCGCCATGGCGATCATCACCCGCTGACGCTGGCCGCCGGAAAGCTCGAAGGGGTAGGCGCGGATGGCCCGTTCGGGCTGGGGCAGGCGGACTTCCTTGAGCAGCTCCAGCGCCCGGGCCTGACGCTCGGCGCCCTTGAGCTCGCCGTGGGCCTCGAACACCTCGGCGATCTGGTCGCCGATACGCATCAGCGGGTTAAGGGCGGTCATCGGCTCCTGGAAGATCATGCCGATCTTCTTGCCGCGCAGCGCCCGGTGACGCTTCTCGTCGAGGGTCAGCACGTCCTCGCCCTCGAACATCACCCGCCCGGCCACCGGGCGCACGCCCTTGGGCAGAAGGCCCATGACGGTGTTGGCGGCCATGGACTTGCCGGAGCCGGATTCGCCCACCACGCACAGGATCTCGCCGGGGCTGACTTCGTAGGACAGCTCTTCCACGGCGTATTCGCGATCGGCGCCGGCGGGCAATGCGACGCTCAGGCCCTCGATGCGCAGGATCGGTTCCGGGGCTGGATCGCCGCTGTGATCGCCGCAAGGATCGCCAGCGGTTGCTCCCTTCGGCACCTTCACCGGTTCGCTGCGCGATGCAGTGGATGCGCTGGTGCCGCTGGTGCTGTTGTCAAAGGTGTTCATGGCTCAGCGCTCCCGTGCGAGTTTGGGGTTGAGGGCGTCATCGAGCCCTTCGCCGACCAGGTTCAACGCCAGCACGGTCAACAGGATCGCAAGGCCCGGGAAGAACGACAGCCACCAGGCCTGGCGGATCACGGTGCGTGCAGCGCCGATCATGTAGCCCCAGGACATCACGTTGGGATCACCGAGGCCGAGAAACGACAGCGCCGACTCCAGCAGGATGGCGGTGGCCACCATCAGCGAGGCCAGCACGATGATCGGCGACAGGGTGTTGGGCAGGATCTGGCGCAGGATGATCTGGGTGTTGGTCTGGCCGACCAGGCGCGCCGCCTCGACGTATTCGCGATGGCGCAGCGACATGAACTCGGCACGCACCAGGCGGGCCACCGGCGGCCAGCTGACGATGGCGATGGCCAGCACGATGGAGGTCACGCTGGGCTGCATGATCGCCACCAGCACGATGGCCAGGGCGAAGTTGGGGATGGTCTGGAAGAACTCGGTGAAGCGCATCAGAGCGTCGTCCACCAGGCCGCCGTAGTAGCCGGCGATGGCGCCCAGCGGCACGCCGATGGCCAGCGCCACGGCGGTGGAGACCAGACCGATCAGCAGCGACACCCAGGCGCCGTGCATCAGTCCGGCGGCGACGTTGCGGCCCATGGTGTCGGTGCCGAGCCAGAAGCCGTCCTGGGCCAGCGGTGGCAGGAAGGGGCGCTGCACCATGCGCCAGGGGGATTCGGGGAACAGCACCGGGGCCAGCACGGCCATCAGGATGATCGCCCACAGGATGATCAGTCCCACCAGGGCGCCTCGGTTCTGGGCGAAACGGGCGAAGAAACTCATGCGGCGGCCCCCTTGATGCGTGGATCGGCCAGTCGATAGACCAGGTCGGTGGCGATGTTGAACAGGATCACCAGGGCGGCGGAGAAGAAGAAGATGCCGAGCAGCAGGTTGTAGTCACGCTGCATCAGCGCCTCGTACATCAGTCGGCCGATGCCCGGCCAGGCGAACACCGTCTCGGTGAGGATGGCGCCGCCGACCATCTGGCCGGCCTGCAGACCCGCCAGGGTGATGATCGGCAACAGGGCGTTGCGCAGGATATGGCGGCGCTGGATGACCCTTGGCGCCAGGCCCTTGGCCTTGGCGGTCTTGACGAAGTCCTGCTGGGCGGCGTCGAGCATCGAGGCGCGGGTCATGCGCGTATAGATGGCCATGAAGAACAGGCCCAGGGTAGTGGCCGGCAGTACCAGGTGCTTGGCCACGTCCAGGGCGTAGGCCAGGCCTTCCAGGTTGGCGCCGACGGTAAACATGCCGTAGGCGGGCAGCCAGTCCAGGTACACCGAGAACAGCACCACCGCCATCAGCGCCACCCAGAACAGCGGGGTGGCGTAGAACAGCAGGGCCAGCGCCATGATCAGCGAGCCCGAGGCCTTCTTGACGCGCATCGCGGCCATGGAGCCGGCGAGGATGCCGAGCACCAGCGACAGCACGAAGGCGGTGCCGGTCAGCAGCAGGGTGGCGGGCAGGCGGTCGAGGATCAGGTCCAGCACCGGCATCTGCTGGCGGTAGGAGTAGCCGAAGTCCAGGGTCAGGATGCCGGACACGTAGTGCCACAGCTGGACATACATGGGCTGGTCCAGCCCGAACTGCTCGCGCAGCTGGGCGATGAAGGCTTCATCGGCGGCGCCGGCTTCCCCGGCCAGAATGGCCGCCGGGTCGCCGGGGGCGAGCTGGATCAGCACGAAGTTGAACACGACGATCAGCAGCAGCACGATGGCGGCCTTCAACAGTCGTGAAATGATCAGGCGGGCGTAGAGCATGGTGAGGTCCCGGGCAGTAAGCCTGTGGTGATGGCAGCAGCAAAATCAGGGCTGGCGCGGCCCGTGGTGGGCCGCGCCGTATCGCCGTTTTTGGCTCAGTCGGCGATCCAGGCGTCCTTGAAGCCGTCGTTGACGCCCACCGCCGAGGTCACCAGATTGTTGACGTTGCAGCGGTAGATGGTCGGGAAGCCGAGCTCCAGCAACCAGCCGAGCGGTGCGTCCTCGAGCAGGATCTGCTGCACCTCGTGGTAGAGACGCTCACGCTCGCTGTCCGGATAGGCAGTGGCGGCGGCGTTGAACAGTTCATCCACCTCGGGGTTCTGGTAGCCCTCGACATTGTTCCAGGGGGAGCCCTTCTCGGTGTTGGTGGACAGGTAGGTCCGCGAGATGCCGAGTGCCGGATCGCCGTACTGGTACAGGTAGGTGAAGGCCAGGTCGAAGTCGCGCTCACCCAGGCGCTGGTTCCAGCCGCCCACGTCGGTGGCCTCGGTGCGCACGTTGATGCCCACCTCCTTGAGGTTCTGCTGTACCGCCTCGGCCCAGCGATTCCAGGTCTCGCCGTAGGGCAGCGGCAGCAGGGTGACCTCCTCGCCGTCG
This sequence comes from Halomonas sp. SCS19, assembly GCF_040147015.1. Classification (NCBI taxonomy): domain Bacteria; kingdom Pseudomonadati; phylum Pseudomonadota; class Gammaproteobacteria; order Oceanospirillales; family Halomonadaceae; genus Halomonas; species Halomonas sp. SCS19. The sequence continues at coordinate 12,291 of NZ_JAMSHN010000002.1, read as the reverse complement.
TAGCCCATCTCGTCGAGCAGTTCCTCGGCCTTGTCCGGGTCGTAGCTGTAGCCCTCGAGGTCGGGGTCATTGAACTTGGCGTTGGAGCCAAACGGCCCTGCCGGTACCTGGCCCATGCCGTTCCACAGCACGTCCCGGGCGAACTCGCGGTCCATGGCGTACATCACCGCCTGGCGGAAGCGCTTGTCGGCGGTCGGTCCTTCACGATTGTTCATCCACAGCATGGCGAAGGGGCTGAAGTACTCGTGGCCCTTCTCGGTCACGCAGGTGTTGTCCATGGCGGTCAGCCGGGGGACGTCGAAGTTCTCCACGGTGCCGTAGGGCAGCACGTCGACGGTACCGTTCTCGTAGGCCACCGCGCGGGAGGCGCCGTCCGGAATGACGTGCCAGTTGATGCCATCGAGGTAGGGCAGGCCTTCCTCGTAGTAGTCATCGAAGCGGGTCAGCTTGATGACGGTGCCGCGGTCCCAGCTGTCGAACTGGAACGGGCCGGTGCCGATGGGATGGTTGTTGGCCTCGTTGTTGCGGAAGTCGGTGCCGGCGTAGATGTGCTCGGGCACCATGGTGAAGGTGCCGGCCTCGAACGAGATCAGGAAGGGGCCGAAGGGCTTCTTCAGGGTGAACACCACGGTGTGGTCGTCGGTCGCCTCGATGCTCTCGACGTGCTCGAGCACCGCACGGGCGCTGGGATTCAAGTCGCGGTGGAAGACGTCGGCGGAGAACACCACGTCTTCGGCGGTGAAGGCCTCGCCGTCATGCCACTTAGCGTTTTCCTGAAGGTGGAAGGTGTAGGTCAGGCCGTCTTCGCTGATCTCCCAGCTCTTGGCCAGTTGCGGCATCGGCTCCATGTCGGTGGAGTAGCGCAGCAGGCCCTCGTAGATGTTGCCGGCCACCGTGCGGGTGGGGGCGTTCTGGATCATGCCCAGCACCAGGCCCGGCGGCTCCGGCTGGATGATGGTGTCGATGACACCGCCCCGCTGGGGTTCCTGGGTGGCCTCTTGCTGGGCGTCTTGGCCGTCGTCCTGGGCCAGCGCCGGGGTGGCCGCCAGCGGTAGCAGGGCGGCGAGCCCCAGCGTCAGCAGGGAAGTGTTGAAGCGAGAGGCGCGTGCCTGAGTCGAGCTTGCCCGGGGCGAGGGGGACAGCGGCGAGCAAGATGGCAGAGCGGCGAAGTGGGGGTGGCGGGAGTTCGAGGTCATATCAGGGCACCTTGGTGGCCCGGAGGTGTTGCCAGAGGTGCGTGAAGCCTGGGGTAGAAAGCGCTGCCAGTGCGCTGTTGCCGGGCTTTCGCGTCGCTGAGGCCAGCTCCGGGACTGTTGTTGTTGGGGATTTCCGTAAGCCCTTTAGAACCTAGCAGCCTCGGCACAAACTGTCGACAGTCGGCAATCGACTGTTGTTCGACGCAGGATGCGGTCATACTGGGGTATGACCCTTCAGGCCAACTACGGGAGTCGAGCATGGCCAATCCTCGGGACCCCTCAGCCGCGCCCTTCGTGGTTCAGCGCAACCTGGTGGACCAGGTGGTCGACTACTTGACCGAGGCGATCCTGGCCTCGCGCTTCGCACCGGGCGAGCGGTTGTCGGAGGCGGGGCTGGCGGCGGAGCTCGGCATCAGCCGGGCCCCGGTACGCGAGGCCGCCAGGCTGATGGAGAGCCGTGGCCTGCTGGTATCGCGACCGCGGCGCGGGTTCTTCGTGCGTACCCTGGATGTGGCCGAGCTGAGCGATGTCTTCGATCTGCGCATCGGTCTGGAACGCCACGCCTTCGAGCGAGTGATGGTGCGCTTCGACGCGGCTATCGAGCAGCGTCTGCATCGGCAGATCAGTCGTCTGTGCGAGGTCGCCGCCGGTGATGACGAGGGGCTCAAGATCGAGGAGGACCTGGCCTTTCATCGCCTGGTGTTCGAGCTGGCCGACAACGCCCGGCTGGCACGTGCCTTCGACGACCTGAGCTTTGAGCTGCGGCTGTGCATCACCCTGATCACCCGTACCCACGAGACCCCCGAAAGCATCGCCGCTTCCCACTGGCGGCTGCTGGAGGCACTGAAGAGCGGTGATCCTCAGCGCTGCCGGGACGAGGTGGACTACCATATTGGCGTGGCCAGGGACTCGGTGATCGAGCGGTTGGCCGATCACGCCGGGGTGGCGCGTGGCTGAACGACTGGGCGACGTCGGGAGTGACGTCGTGGTCGAACTAGCGACTCCAGCAGTGACTCAAATACCGATTCAAATTGCGACTCAAATAGCGACGTAAGTCCTGGTCGAACGGTGGGCCCAGGGCTGCGGCGAGATCCTGTATCGGGTGCGCTGGGCTTGTGCTGCAGGTGCTCGAAGGTGCATAACTAGTACGCGTAAAACACATTTAACATGCGGGATTTGCCGTCAATGACGACACCACAACTATCCACCGATGCCCTGGACGCCAACGAACGGCGGCTGCTCGATGCCTGCGACGAACTGATGCCGGAGACCCTTGCCCTGACCAGCGCTCTGGTGCGCGAGTACAGCGTACTGGGGGCGGAGGCCGGGGTACTTGAGGTGATGGAAAGCCATCTGCTGGACATGGGGCTGCCTGTCGAGCGCGTACCACTGCCCGAGAAAGGCGCAGATGCCGAGCAGGCACCGGTGGCCAGGGGCGTCGACCGACACAACCTGATCTCGGTGATCAACGGCACCTCGTCCAGGCCGCATCTGATCTTCAACGGCCACCTGGACGTGGTGCCGGCGGAGCCGCTGTCGATGTGGTCTCGTCCGCCCTGGGAAGCCTGGCAGGAGGACGGCTGGCTTTACGGGCGCGGCGCTGGCGACATGAAGGCTGGCATCGCCGCCATGGTGACGGCGGTGGCGGCGATGAAGCGGGCAGGGCTCGACATCGATTTTCCGCTGACGCTGCAGACGGTGATCGAGGAAGAATGCACCGGCCATGGCGCGCTGGCCTGCCTGGCCCGTGACGGCCGCGGCGACTTTGCGCTGATTCCCGAGCCTTTCGGGGCGACCCTGACCACGGCCCAGATCGGCACCCTGTGGTTCAAGGTGTCGCTGGATGGGGTGCCGGCACATGTGCTGGATACCGCCGCCGGGGCCAACGCCATCGAGGCGATCCAGTTGGTGGTGGCGCCGCTCAAGGCACTGGAGGCGGAACTGAACGCCGGGCGCGAGCCGCCCTATGACGAGATCGAGCACCCGTTCAACCTGAATATCGGCAAGATCGAAGGGGGCAACTGGGCGTCCAGCGTGCCGTCCCGGGCGACCCTGGAGGGGCGTATCGGCTTCGCGCCCGAAGTTCGGGTGGAAGACATCATGGAAAAGGTGCGGCGCTGTGTCGAGGCGGCGAGCGCCTCGCTGGGCCCGGGTATCTCCGGGCTGGACGTCGAGTTTCACGGCTTCCGCTCCGAGGGCCACCACGTCGACACCGACAGCCCCGGGGTCGCCCTGCTGGCCGATTGTCATCGTGCGCTGACCGGTGAGGAGCTGCCCTCGGTGGCGTTGACCTGCACCACGGATCTGCGAGCGCTCAATCGACACGGCATCGCCGGGACCTGCTACGGGCCCGTGGCCGAACGCATCCATGGCATCGATGAGCGGGTCGAGATTGCCTCTATCCAGCACACCCTCAAGGCCTACGCGCTGTTTCTGTATCGCTGGGGGCGCTGGGCCGAGGGCCAGGCCGCTTCCGATACCTGTCCGCAGTGATACCCATAGTCCGGCCAGCGCTGGCCCGGCCAGCCCTGGCCGGGCCCTCACGATCGCCGTGCAAGCCCGGCCTGGACGCTCGGTCCACAAGCTCAGCCTGCAAGCTCAGCGCGAAAGCCTGACTCGCAGGCCTGTCGGCAAGACCCGCCCGAAAGACCCGCCCGCAAGTCCAGCCCGCCCAATTCCACTCCTCAAGCTCGACCCGCCAAGGTTGACTGGGTCGAGCACTTTCGTCTGTGACCGCCGAACGACTCGGTTTCTGTTGTCCTGAGTCGGGGTTTTGCCGTCAGCAGGCTGCCACTCTAAAAGCGTTGTTCCATGGAGTGGAGCGGAGGGTGCTGCACGAGCGGGCTCAGGAATGTCGACATTTCATGCAGAGCTCGCGTCAATTGGCAGGGAGGGTGGCATGGCAACACAAGTGGGCGGGAAGGATGACCCCGAGGAGAATCCCGCAGCCGGCGGGACAAGGCGTAAAGGGCCGAGACCGGTTTCGCTCTACGATGCGATCGACGCGGAGGTCAGTCCTCCGCCCGGTCGGCTGAGCCCGAGAGGGCGACGATGGTTGATCAACGCCGAGGGCTGCCGGCTGATGCCCTATCTCGACCTGAGCGGAGCGCCCATCCACCACTGGCAGAAGGGGGCGACGATCGGTGTGGGGCATCTGATCATTCGGCAGCAGTGGCCGTGGTTTGCCAATGGCATCGACAAGCACTGGGCGGAGTCACTGTTGCGCCAGGACCTGCGGCACGTGGAGCTTGGGGTGCTCGATCGCCTCGAGGCCTGTCGTCCCTGGGTGGGGGCGCGAGGTCTTCGTCAGCACCAGTTCGATGCCCTGGTGTTGCTGGCCTTCAATATCGGACTGGCGGCATTTTCAAACTCGTCACTGGTGGCCATGCTGTGTGATTCCCGTACGGTGACCCCCTACGCGACGCTTGAACAGGCGTGGCTTGCCTGGAAGTACGCTGGCGGCGAGGTGATGCCAGGACTGGAGCGGCGTCGCGCCGAGGAGTGGCGCATCTTTAAAGAGGGTGACTACGGGCCTGACATCTAGGCAAGTTTTCTTGTAGGGAGCCCGCTAGAAGAGGTGCCCGAAGCGGGGTGGGGCAAGGAGTCAGCCCTATCTTCAAGTCGGTGCATGCCCCGCCAGAAAAAGCTCGGTCGCGTAGCGTGCGCGGTGGTCTCTCGCCTCCAGTGTCAGCGAGGGTGGGCGCCCGACCAGCGAATCGAGCATCCATTCCCCGAGCACCATGCCGGTAAACAAGCCGGCCGAGGTGCGCGGGTCCTTTACCACCAGCTTGCCGCGGGCATGCTGGTCGCGCAGGTAGTCGGCCAGTTCACGGCGGGTACGATCCGGGCCGTGATCGAGAAACAGTGCTCCCAGCTCCGGGGCACGCTCGGCCTCGGCGGCGATCCCACGAATCAGTCGGATGTTGGCGTTTGGCAGCGCCAGGTCGATCAGGTCTCGGGCAAGCTCCTCCAGCACCTCTTGCGGCGGACGCTCGCCGGCCTGTCCCAGTCGACACCAGACACTGGAGGCCTGGGCTTCCAGGGCGGCGGTGAACAGCCCCTCCTTGTTGCCGAACAGCTTGTAGAGGGTGCTTAGCGAGCCGCCCGCTCGGGCGACGATGTCATTGACGCTGGCGCCGGCGTAGCCCTTGTCCAGGAATACCTCGCGGGCGGCGGCCAGCAGCCGCTGGCGGCGGGCCTCGCCCTTCGGTGTAGAGCATGAATCTGCGGACGTCATCGTGGCTTCCATCAATCCAGGAGGGGGCGATATCAGGCTGTCGGGACGATTGTAGTCTGCATTACACATTCATGTTTCAACGCCAGGATGTGCGGGGCTGGCGACAGCGAGTGGGCGTGAGGCGTGATTCAAGTCTTGAACGAGAACAGGGCAAAGGCGCCGAGGCTTGCCACCAGCAGGAAACCCGCCAGGCCGATGCGGCCCCAGGGCAGCGAGGCGTTGCCCACATGCATCAGCTCAGGCTTGCGCGGTGAGTAGCGCACACGCACGACGCTGCCTACGGGATAGTCGGCGATGTAGGCATCGGCGTCTTCCTGTCGGGTGAAGGAGGGAACGCCATCGAAGCCCGCGTTGTCGGATTGAATACGCCGACCGTCGATGGTGGCTTCGAAGCGCAGCAATGCCAGGTAACGCCTTTGCTGATCGTCTCGCTCGCGCTGGTGGCGCTGGGCTTCCGCCAGCCGGACCTCGGTGTGGGTCACGGTGGCCTCGGTAGTCGGCCAGCGGTTGACGTCGCGGACCTTGTACGCGCCGACGCCGGCGATGACGGCGCCGATCAGAGCGGCGAGGGAGACGATCAGCAGCGGATGAGGCATGGTGGTATTCCGAATGAGCCCATGAATGTCGAGGGCGAAGCAGGGGGGCTCCGTCACGCGCGGTTCATGAGCCTCCTGGAAAGCGCAACTCTTGGAAGGCGCAACAACGAGGAAAACACGATGACGATGATGGCGTCCCTGAAGCGTTGGATCAATGATGTGGCGCAGCAAGAGGATGCGTCGTCCAGGGTGGACCTGTCACTGGCCACGGTGGTACTGCTGTGCGAGGTGATTCGTGCGGACTACCGCCTGGATGACAGCGAGATCCAGTTGATGCGCAGCCAGCTCAAGGAACAGTTCGAACTCGAGGACGAAGCGCTGGACGAGCTGATGACACTGGCTCGGGAAGAGGCCGAGGGTGCGGTGGATCATCACCGCTTCGTGCGTGAGTTGCGTGACCGCACCGGCTATCAGGACCGGGTAGCGCTGGTACAGCAGATGTGGGCGCTGGCGTTTGCCGACGGCGAGAAGGATGCCCTGGAGGAACACCGTATCCGCGCCCTGGCGGAGTTGTTGCACGTCAGCCACTCGGACTTCGTGCGCACCCGCATCGTCGAACAGAATCGCGCCGAGGGTGTGTAGCGAAAGTCTCGACGTTACAATAAGGTTTTCTGCATATGACGCCGTGGTCGCCATGGTTTTACTGGCGACGGGCGGCATATCCAGGTAATCACTCGTCGTCAGACGTTAGCAGGCGTTATAGGACAAGGAGGAAATGATGTCGCGCAAGATGGTGGTAGTGGGAGCCGGCATGGTCGGTGTGTCGGTGGCGTGGCATCTGAGGCGCCGTGGCCACCAGGTCACACTTGTCGACCGTCGTGAGCCCGGTCGCGAGACCTCCTACGGCAACGCCGGCATCATCCAGCGCGAGGCGGTGCGTCCCTATGCCTTCCCGCGCGATCTGGCGACCTTGTTGCGGGTGGTACCCAATCGTCAGATCGACATTCGGTATCGGCCGGGCGCGATGTTCGCAAGCGCCGGGACGCTGCTCAAGTACTGGCAGAACTCGGCGCCCGCCCGTTACGAACAGATCGTACCGGAGTACGCCTCGCTGATAGGCGGCTGCCTGGAGGCCCACTCGGCGATGATCGAGGCTTCCGGTGCCGACGCGCTGGTACGTCGCCAAGGCTGGCTCGAGGTCTATCGGAGCAGCAAGGCGCTGGGCGAGCGAGCGGCCCAGGCCGAGTTGGATGCCAAGCGCTTCGGCATCCGCTTCGACTACCTCGACAGCGAGGCGCTGGCGCGCCTTGAGCCGGATCTGGAGCCCGGACTTGCCGGGGCGATCCACTGGCTCGATCCCTGGACGGTGGCAAATCCGGGTGATCTGGTGGCCGCCTACGCCAAGTCATTTTCCGATGATGGCGGTGAGATCATCCAGGCGGACGTCACCGATGTGCGCCGGCAGGGCGATACCTGGCGCATCGACACTTCGGGCGACACCCTGGAGGCAGATGGGCTGGTGATGGCGTTGGGCCCCTGGTCACAGGACTGGATGAAGGCCCTGGGTCTGTCGATCCCGCTGTTCGTCAAGCGTGGCTACCACATGCACTATGGTCAGTCGGATGACGCCAGGCTGACCCACTGGGTGATGGACGCCGAGGTAGGCTATCTGCTGGCGCCCATGAGCAGCGGGATTCGCCTGACCACGGGCGCCGAGCTTGAGCGTCTTGATGCGCCGGCCCACCTGGAACAGCTGGAGGCAGCGGAGCAGCAGGCGCGCAAGCTGTTTCCGCTGGGGCAGCGTCTCGAGCCCACGCCATGGAAAGGCGCCAGACCCTGTACCCCGGACATGAAGCCGGTGATCGGTGGCGTACCCGGGCAGTCAGGCTTGTGGCTGGCCTGTGGCCACGGTCATCAGGGCTTCACCCTGGGCCCGGTGACCGGCAAGCTGCTGGCGCAGGTCATCGATGGCGAGCAGCCGGACATCGACATGGCGCCGTTCAGGGTGGACCGCTTCTGATCCCGCGCTGGCGCCGGCCCATGCCGGCAGTCCGGGGCCATGCCGCCTCTGCATGGGGCGGTATGGCGTGGCTGTCAGCGAGGGCGAAAGAGGTGGGGAAGCGGCGGGCAAGCTGCGTGCAAGCGCCGTTGTCGGCGGCGGCGGGGTTGGTCAGGCTGGGGCCAGTCGGTGACCAGACGTCGGCCCCGTCATGATCTGAGGCCTTTATCAGGCCTCGTCGGCGTCACGACGGTGAAGGACGGAGGCTGAGTTACTGTTGTTTGAAGTATCGGTCGAGCTATTGGTCGAGAGAGCAGGCTCGGCGCCGGATGACCCGCGGCGATCGGCCAGGGCGCGTGCCAGCAGCTTGATCAGCAGCGTCACCAGGAACACCAGCCAGCTGGCCGTCGCCAGTACATTGAACAGCAGCATCTTCTGGGCGCCGCTCATCGGTGTAATCAGATGGTCGATGCCGATGGCCAGCAGAAAAGCCAGGTTCAGCGGCAGCGCCAGGATGTGCATCCACATCTCCGTGCGCCGCTTGCGGACGTGGTAGCGGCCCAGCATCACTCGCACCGGGCGGTGAACGAAGCTCACCAGGATCATGCTGCCGAGCAGCAGCAGGGCGGCCAGGGCCGGCTCGGCGCTGCCGATATGCAGCGACACGCTGATCGACCAGTAAAGCATCAGCCACATCAGGCCTGCCAGGGTGGCGACGAGGTCGGCGTAGTGACGAACCTTGGGCATGTAACTCTCGCTAGGATGTTTCTGTAATAAGTCTGCGCGCGGCCAGAGGCCCTGGGACTCGTCGGCTCGTTGACGGCGCCTTGACAACGTATCGCCCCGGACATCGATGGTAACGTGCCGCGACTCCTCGACGGTGCGGATCAGATCCGCGCGCATGTCCCTCGAATGATACGCGAAATCTCACCCCGTTTGGGCCATGAAACGTTGCCCTTTACGGTATACTGCGCCCGACCATGGATCACTCGACGACAGGATAACAAGTGACTGCGATTACCTTGACCCGGCCCGACGACTGGCACCTTCACCTGCGCGACGGCGTCGCTCTGGCCTCCGTGGTGGCCGATACCGCCCGCCAGATGGGCCGTGCGATCATCATGCCGAACCTCAAGCCGCCGGTGACCAATCTGGACCAGGCACTGGACTACCGCCAACGCATCTTGGCTGCCTTGCCTGCGGAAAGCCAGTTCGAACCGCTGATGACCCTCTATCTTACCGATCGCACCACTTCGGAAGACATCGAGACGGCCTGGGGCAGCGGCAAGGTGCAGGCGGTCAAGCTGTATCCGGCCGGGGCCACCACCAATTCCGACTCAGGCGTGACCGATCTGCGTCACTGCGAGGAAGCGGTAGCCACCATGGCACGGCTGGGGATGCCGCTGCTGGTGCATGGCGAGGTGACCGATCACGAGATCGACATCTACGATCGCGAGGCGGTGTTCATCGAGCGGGTCATGAAGCCGCTGCTGTCCCGTCATCCTGATCTCAAGGTGGTGTTTGAGCATATTACCACCGCCGACGCGGCGCGCTTCGTGGCCGAGTCGCCGTCGAATATCGGCGCGACCATCACCGCTCATCACCTGCTCTACAACCGCAACCACATGCTGGTGGGCGGGATTCGCCCGCATTACTACTGCCTGCCGATCCTCAAGCGCGAGCGTCATCGCGAGGCGCTGATCGAGGCGGCGACCTCGGGCGACAAGAGCTTCTTCCTCGGCACCGACAGCGCGCCCCATGCCCGTCACGACAAGGAAAGTGACTGTGGCTGTGCCGGCGCCTATACCGCGCTGACGGCCATCGAGCTGTACGCCACCGCCTTTGAACAGGCCGGCGCGCTGGATCGGCTGGAAGGGTTCGCCAGTCACCACGGTCCCGACTTCTATGGCCTGCCGCGCAACAGCGACTCGATCACCCTGGACAAGGTCGAGTGGCAGGTACCGGCGGAACTGCCGTTTGGCGAAGGCAAGACGCTGGTGCCGTTGCGTGCCGGTGAAACCCTGGGCTGGAAGATGCGCCAGGACTGACAGACCTGATGCTATGACCTGACGTGGCGACCTCGAGCCGCGGCCTGGTACGCCGTCCTCATACTTGGATGAGATGTTCTGGACGATAATCTGCTTTAGCTAGCCCTGATGATATGGCTCAGGGTTTCTTGACCACGAAAACGGCGCGCCCCAAAAGGGCGCGCCGTTTTCGTATCTGGCGCCTGGCCAGCGCCGAGGTGCGGGCCAGGGGAATGCCAGGGGAGGCGGCTCTGTATTGGAGGAGGGCTCGACAAGGACTGACGTGAAGCATCAAAGGGGTAGCGAAGAGGCATGGAAAAGTTGGGCCATTGGATTAGAGGTAGTTCATTGTCCTCTAGTACAGTATTGACCTATACCCCATGCATGTAATGTGCGCATAAGCACAGTTTTGTTGCTGCCGGACTAGGTTTGTCATCCCTTTGTTCACAAGGCCTAGGTCTGTCATCCAAAAAAAGAGAGACGCCCCCCTATGATCATCGCCATCGTCGTACAAGTTACCGGCCAAGCCTGGGCCAGAGATGCGGAAGGCAATCTGAGGCCCCTGGCCGAGGGCGACCGCCTGACTGGGGGCGAGGTGGTGATCACCGAAACCGGCGCTCGAGTGAACCTCGTGCAACCCGACGGCACCCGCCTGGCGCAGCTCGGTGGCGAAGTCGAGGTGGCGATTAGCGAGGCGATCAACGAGCAAGGGTCGGCCGATGACGAGGTGATAGAAGACGCCGAGGTCGCCAGGGTCCTGGCGCTGCTCGAAGAGGGCGAAGGAGATCTGCTCGAGGCGTTGGAAGCTCCTGCCGCTGGCTCCGCGGGGGGCGCCGGCGCCGAGGGCGGGCACGATTTCGTGCGTCTTTTGCGTATCGTCGAGGAAGTGTCGCCACTGTCGTTCGAGTACGGCTATCAGCGCGAGGTCTACGACGTTCAGGAGCAGGATGGCGGGACCGCGGCCGATGAGGACGAGTCCGTCACCCTGACGGGGCTCGATGGGCCTGCGGGAGCAGCAGGCAGCGCCGATATCGGCTTTTCCTCTGCCGAACAGACCGTCAGTGAGGCGGGACTTCCTGGCGGTAGTGCATCAGGCTCCGCCGCGACATCAGCGAGTGGCAGTTTTGGTGTATCCGCTCCCGATGGCCTGTCGTTCATTACCGTTGGCGGCAGTGGTCCGATCAGCTTGGATCGACTCAATGGCCTGTCCGGCAATCCGCTGACCATCGAGACGCCCCTGGGCAGCCTGACGCTGACAAGCTATAGCGGCGATGACACCGGTGGTAGCGTTGCTTACACCTACGATCTGACCGACAACGTCGACAACGACAGCGTCGACGGAGCAACCGACGATGGCGTGGTCGACAGCATCGAGATTAGTGCTGTCGATAGCGATGGCAGTACCACCAGTGGCACTCTGGATATCGCGATTCTCGACGATGCGCCCGAGGCGGTGGATGATGCCACCACGACCGGCGAGGACACAGCGGTCACCTACAACGTGCTGGTCAATTCCGACGGCACCAGCGATGTTCAGGGCGCTGATGGTGCCAGTGTCACCGACGCCACCCTGCGTGATCCGAGCCAGGGCAGTGTGAGCTTCGACAGCGACACCGGTGAGGTGACCTTCACCCCGGCGGCAGGCTTCGAGGGCGATGCGGTCATCGACTACACCATCCGCGATGCCGATGGCGACACCAGCGACGCGGTGTTCACCGTCACCGTGGCGGCGGATTCCACGCCCACCGTCAGCGTGCCGGACGAATCCCCCGATGCCGAAGGTGGTCAGTTCAGCGTCAGCGAAGCCGGACTGCCGGGCGGCAGCGCGGCAGGCGACGGCAGCCAGAGCACCAACGGCAGTCTGCCGATCACCACCGGTGGCGACAGCCTGGCCTCGCTGGTGATCAACGGCCAGAACGTGACGGGCGGCGGCACGGTCGAAGGCGACTACGGCACCCTGAGCGTCAGTGTCTCTGACGGCGAGTACAGCTGGAGCTACACCCTGGATGGCAGCACCCAGGACCACACCAGCCAGGGCACCGGCAGCGACGATCTGGCGGATCAGTTCTCCATCGTCGTTACCGACAGCGATGGCGATACGGCCTCGACCAGTCTGACCATCGACGTCAACGACGATGTGCCGAAGGCTCGTGATGACAGCAACACTATTGCCGAGGAGACCGCGTCGATCACCGGCAATGTGCTGTCCAACGACACCACCGGCGCCGACACCACCGAGGCTGATCCGGCCAGCGTGGCACTGGACGCGCCGACGGGCGCCGGCCAGTACGGCACG
>NZ_JAMSHN010000015.1:0-234 GCF_040147015.1 Halomonas sp. SCS19 | reverse complement strand
GCCCTGGCTCGGATTTCGCAGGGTGGCGTCGGTGACACTGGCACCGTCCGCGCCCTGGGTGTCGCTGGTACCGTCTGTATTGACCAGGACGTTGTAGGTGACCGCTGTGTCCTCGCCGGTCGTGGTGGCGTCATCCACGGCCACAGGTACATCGTCGTTGACGTCGATGGTCAGGCTGGTCGAAGCCGTATCGCCATCGCTATCGGTGACGACAATGGCGAACTGATCCGCCAG
>NZ_JAMSHN010000014.1:0-252 GCF_040147015.1 Halomonas sp. SCS19 | reverse complement strand
CAGCACATTGCCGGAAACGGAAGCGGTCTCCTCGGCGATAGTGTCGCTGTCGTTACTCGCGGACGGGCTATCGTCGGCGATCGCGATGCTGAGGCTGCCGTTGGCCGCACTGCCGTCATCGTCGGTGACCACCAGGGCCACCGTCTCGGTAAAGCCGGCATCCGTCGCGTCAGCCTGACTGTCGTTGTCGACGCGTGTGTCCAGCGTGTAGCTGTAGCTCACGGTGCCGCCGGCGGCCGGGTTGGCACTATC
>NZ_JAMSHN010000013.1:0-316 GCF_040147015.1 Halomonas sp. SCS19 | reverse complement strand
AATCACATTGCCGCCGACCGTGGCGGTCTCTTCGGTAATGCTGTTGGTGTCGGCTACCGCTTCCGGCGCGGTATCCAGGATCTGGATGTCCAGGCTATTGCTGGCAGTGTCACCTTCGTGGTCGGTGACCACGATCGCGAAGCTGTCGACGATGTTGTCGTCAGCCGCGTTGTGACTCGCCGCACCGCCGGTCTCGGTGTAGCTGTAGCTGAAGGTACCGCTGTCGGCATCGAAGCCGGTGATACTCAGGCTGCCCTGGCCCGCGTCATTGGGAATGGTCACCGGGGTGGTAAAGTCCGCCCCGACCAGCTCCACC
>NZ_JAMSHN010000012.1:0-325 GCF_040147015.1 Halomonas sp. SCS19 | reverse complement strand
TCTGTCCGCCGATAGCCCGGTGGTGGTCGATACCGAATACGGCAGCCTTAGCCTGACCGGCTTTACACCGTCGGATAGTGCCAACCCGGCCGCCGGCGGCACCGTGAGCTATAGCTACACCCTGGACACCCGCGTCGACAACGACAGCCAGGCTGACGCCACGGATGCCGGCTTCACCGAGACGGTGGACCTGGTGGTCACCGACGATGACGGCAGTGCGGCCAACGGCAGCCTCAGCATCGCAATCGCCGATGATGCGCCGGAAGCGGTGGCCGACACCAACAGCATTACCGAAGAGACCGCTACGGTCGGCGGCAATGTGATC
>NZ_JAMSHN010000011.1:0-348 GCF_040147015.1 Halomonas sp. SCS19 | reverse complement strand
CGACGGTGTAAAGCCAGTCAGGCTAAGGCTGCCGTATTCGGTATCGACCACCACCGGGCTATCGGCGGTCAGGCCCTGCAGCTGCGCCAGACTCAGCGTCTGGTTGCCCACCTGCACGCTGGCCACGCCATCAACGCTTGCGAACGTAAAGTTGCCAGGCTGGGTCAGTGCGCTGCTGTCGGCATCGCTGCCGCCGGCGAGATTGGCTTCGCTCACCGCTACGTCGCTGCCTTCGCTCGCCAGCCCCGAGAGGCTGACACCGTCGTCGGTGCCGGTCACGGTGATGGTCAGCGTCGCCGGTGAGGTATCCCCATCGGCGTCAGTCAGGGTGTAGGCAAAGGTCTCGGT
>NZ_JAMSHN010000010.1:0-377 GCF_040147015.1 Halomonas sp. SCS19 | reverse complement strand
TCCAACGATACCACCGGCGCCGACACCACTGATGCCGATCCGGCAAGCGTAGCGCTGGACGCGCCGACAGGCGCCGGCCATTACGGCACGCTGACGCTCAACAGCGACGGCAGCTACACCTACCAGCTCGACAACGACGATCCGCGGGTGCAGGCTCTCAGCGGCAAGGAAACCCTCACCGAGACCTTTGCCTACACCCTGACTGACGCCGATGGGGACACCTCACCGGCGACGCTGACCATCACCGTGACCGGCACCGACGACGGCGTCAGCCTCTCTGGCCTGGCGAGCGAAGGCAGCGACGTTTCTGTCAGCGAAGCGAATCTGGAAGAGGGCTCCGCGGCGGATGCTGCGGCTCTGACCCAGCCTGGCAACTT